>JBBRTR010000006.1:0-44341 GCA_038244215.1 Bacteroidales bacterium | reverse complement strand
TCAACTTCAATTAGTTCCACATCGTCTGTATCTTCTTCGAGCATAAAACGAGTTGTCTGAGTAAATTCTTTGCAGGGTTTAAAACCTAAATCTTCGGCGTATGCTAATGCTGCATATATGATATTATGAGCCAATGCGTACGAAACATTCAGCAAATTGTCATCCTCATTGAATTTCTCAATAATATCCTGATATTCAAACGAATCAATATTAAACTTGAAAAATGAATCTTTTACACCCAAACATCCAAAATCGACCAAATAGAAACATAAAGTGAAATTGCCATTGGCATGCTTCCTACTAATAATTACCTGAGTAAACTTTTCAATTTCCCAGGTTTTATATATTTTACACTCATGTATTGGTAAATTTCGAGCTTTCTGACGAATGTAATTCTCTGGACTTAACAATTGTGGTTTTGGGCTGTTTTTCTTTGCCATATTGCTGTTTTTTTGAATTTGTGCACAAAGATATAAAACATTCGGCAATTTTTTTTGTAGATATTAAATACAATCCATGATATTGACGTTAACAATAAAATAAGTCATTCGTATGCACTTTTCAAAAACTGTTTTCCGAACATTTTTCAAAATTAATTGTTACATTTCAGTAAATTTACAAAAGCATAATAGTACAATAAAATAATAGTTATACTTTTGTAACCAAATTCAAATTAAACTATCATGAACGAAAACGAAGTTGTTTCAATTGATAAGATCATTGAGAATATAATTTACCTGCATCCTTTGCTATCAAAGAGTTTGACGCGTTCAATCAAGTCAAAAACCAATCTAAATCCAGGTAGCTTACTTGTATTGGGTACGCTCAGCAAATACGAAATGTTATCCATGTCGGAAATTGGCTGTAAATTATCCATGCCAAAACCACACGTAACGGCACAGGTTGATAAATTAATTTTAGAAGAAATGGTTGAACGTGTTTTTGATCCCAATGACAGACGCATTATTAATATCAGGATGACCGAAAAAGGGAAGGCAGATTTTATAGCTATAAAACAGGAAGTAAGCCTCGATATGCGTGCTCGCATCGAAAAACTGGATGGCGAAAAACTAAAACAACTTTCTGAATCGACTCAGATAGTAAAAAATATTTTATCGGAAATTATGGTTGATTCAAAGGAAATATCTTGTAATAAAAATTAAAAAAATTAAACAAAAGAAAAAGAAATATGAAAAAAAAGAAAAAAGATTGGAAAATTTATATTCCACTTGCAGTTGTGTTATTGTTAGTTATCGTTGGCGGAATTTATTGGTATAAAGATTATTCGAGTTACATTAAAACGGACGATGCCGTTGTTACATCCGATATTGTTTCTGTCAGTCCTAAAATCATGGGACGAATCAGCAAAATTTATGCTGAAGAAGGTGATTCGGTAAAGCAGGGACAATTGTTGGCCGAACTGGACAGCACCGATTTATTGGCTCAAAAGCAACAAGTTATTGCCTTGAAAGCTCAAACTGTTGCAAATAAGGCTCAAACTGAAGCAAAATATGAATTTGATCAGAAAAACATTGCAATTCAGAAAATCGGTCTAGATAAATCGAAAGAAGATTTTAATCGTGCTAAACTTCAGTTTGCGGGCGGTGTAATCGCTAAAGAGCAGTTTGATCATTTAAAAAAAGCTCTTGAAATATCGCAGGCACAACTGGATGCTGCGAAAGCTCAATTGACCGTTTCGAAGTCGATGATTAACAGTGCTCAATCAGCAATTGCAAGTTCGGATGCACAAGTCGGTGTTATCAAATCGCAATTGAACAATACCAGATTGTATGCACCGGTTGATGGTGTTATTGCAAAGCGCTGGTTACTAGCGGGTGATATCGCCCAACCTGGACAATCCATTTACACCATTAATAATGACACTAAATTCTGGGTTCAGGTATTTTTAGAAGAAACCAAAATAGAAAAACTTGATATTGGTCAAAAAGCTATATTTACACTCGATACATATCCTGATGTAGTTTTTACAGGTAAGATATTTTCAATGGGTTCGACAACTGCTGCTCAGTTCTCTTTAATTCCACCAAGTAATGCATCAGGGAATTTTACTAAAGTTACTCAACGTGTGGCACTTAAAATTTCGATTGATGGAACTGAAGGCGGACAAAAATTATCTTCATTCAAATTTTTGACTGGCATGTCAGCTGTTGTGAAAATAATAAAGAAATAATGCGTAAAATTTCAAATACACACAAATTACGCCGCAAACTTCGAAAAAGAGATTCAGTATTTCATCCTAGAAATAAACTATACAAGTGGTTTGTACTGGCAAATGTAATGTTGGGAACGTTTATGGCGGTACTCGACAGTACGATTGTTAATGTGAGTCTGCCCAAAATCATGTCATCGTTTGGTGTCGGACTTTCAACCATTCAATGGGTTATTACTGCTTATATGCTTTCTATGGCTGCCATGTTACCAACTTCGGGCTGGTTGGCCGATAAATTCGGATACAAACGGGTTTATTTTTGGGGATTATTTCTCTTTAGCCTCGGTTCGCTGTTGTGCGGTATGTCGAATGATGAAACGACATTAATCATGTCGCGAATCCTTCAGGGTTTAGGCGCCGGAATGATTCAACCGCTTGGTATGGCCATTATAACCCGCGAATTTCCACCGCATCAGCGTGGAATTGCGCTCGGTTTCTGGTCTATTGCGGCTGCAGCTTCAGTTTCGTTTGGTCCTTTGATTGGTGGTTATTTGGTTGATAATTTCTCATGGCAACTTATTTTTGATGTGAATGTTCCGATTGGAATTATGGCCATGGTATTTACGGTAATTATTCAGCGCGAATTTATCAATCCGAACGTAAGGAAGTTTGATTATATCGGGTTTATTTCAGTTATTATTTTCTTGCCGGTCTTACTTTTTGCTTTATCGGAAGGAAATGCACAAACGAACATTGGCGGTTGGACTGCTCCCTATATTTTAGCTTGTTTTGCCATTTCAGCTATTGCATTGGCTGTATTCCTGACACATGAACTTACAACAGAAAATCCGTTAATCGATCTTCGGTTACTTGGAAATTATAATTTCGGAATGACTAATATTGTCATGCTCGTTTTCAGTATGGGGATGTTTGGAAGTACGTTTCTATTACCACTGTATTTGCAAAACTCAATGGGTTACACTGCATTACAGTCAGGAGCTGTATTTTTACCGGTTGGAATTATACAAGGCCTGATTGCTCCGGTTGCCGGTAGATTTGCAGACAAGCTGGATGCAAAAACTCCGATTATTATTGGAGTAGTATTGATGGTTCTAAGCTTTTATCTCAATTCCCAACTTTCTTATCTGACAGAACGACCGTTTGTGATGTTATCACTTTATATTCGCGGCCTTGGTATGGGATTGATGTTTACTCCATTGACTTCCTTAGGTTTGTTGACAATTCCAAGAGAAAAAATGGCTCAGGCTTCCGGAATTTCAAATACGGTACGTCAAATAGGCGGTAGTATGGGAGTTGCTATTTTGAGTACAGTTTTAACGTCACGTGTAAATTTCCATTCTCAAATGTTTGGCGGTGCAATTCAAAGTGGTTCTCAGGCATTTCAGCAAGTAACGCATAATATGTCCTATTTCATTCAACAACATGCCGGTGGTTCAATGGGAACAGTCATGAAACAAAGTCAGGCTTTATTAATGCAACATGTGAGTAATCAGGCTTTTATTCAAGGAGTCGATGACGATTTTCTTCTTGCAGCAGGAATTACAATGTTAGGTTTTATTCCTATTCTAATGATGCGTTCAAAAAGAAATAAGATTCAAAATTTACCACCTGAAAAACCATCAGGTGAAGCGATGTTAATGGATTGATTTTTAATAAGATAAATTCTAATTCAGAAGAAAAAAATAAATATAAAAATATGAGATCAATAAATAAACTATTGGCAGTTTTGTTTTTTATGCCGTTCACCTTTGCAAATGGTCAAAGCAATGTTTTGAAACAACCTGCCGATTCACTATCACTTACAGAAATCCTGAACACGGTGATGACCAGTTATCCGGCACTTAAAAAGACTGAAAATGATTTGACATCAGCCGATGCTAAAATAGGTTTGACGAAAACAGCCTATTTACCGGATGTTAACTTCTCTACATCTTATTCCCGAATCGGCCCAACTTCGTCGATAACTATGCCAATAAATGGTGTACCTCATTCTTTGCAATTATATCCTGAAAATATGTATAATGCAACGTTTTCAGTCAACCAAAATATCTATGATTTTGGCAAAACGAATAAGAATCTTGCATTCGATGAAAATTCAAAAGGAATGGTAAAATTAGCCGCCGATCAAATAAAGCAAAAACTGTCGATAATGGTCATGGGAAATTTCTACACTATAAGTTTTCTGCAGGAAGCCATCCGTATTAAAGATGAACAGTTAAGTATGCTGAACGAACATTTGCAATACGTTCAGAAAAAAGCAGATACAGGCTCGGCAACAAATTATGATATTTTGACTACTAAAGTTCGTATTTCAGTTATCGAAAATCAAAAGACCGATTTACAAACTACTTTAGAGGTGCAAATCAGTCAGTTAAATTCATTTATAGGAAAACCTCAGGGAACTTCTGTCTTGTTGAAAAAAGAAGTTTTCGAACAAAAAATTATTCCATCGGTTGATTCTTTGTGTAATTTAGCGTATGAAAATCGTGCCGAAATGAAAATGGCACTTCAGAAAGAAGAAATTGCAAAATCAAGACTGAATGTAATCAAGGTTCAGAATAATCCATCATTAAATTTTTCAGCTTCAGGAGGTTACAAAAATGGTTATTTTAATAGTGCTTTTCAGGATACCGGAATGTTGAATTTTGCAGTAGGAGTAGGGCTTAAAGTTCCTATTTTTGACGCAAACCGTTCAAAGTATACTAAAATTCAGGCTAATTCCGATTTGGAAAACAATCAGGAAGATACGGAACTTGCACGCCGAAATATCACGAATGAGATCGTTGAAAGTCGTGCAAATGCTGATGCTGCACTAAAGAAAGTGAAACAGTCAGAATTACAGTTGAAGCAAGCCATGCAGGCTTATGATTTGGCTGATGTGAGTTACAAAGCAGGAAGTATTACCAATCTTGATTTGTTGGAAAGTTACACCGCTGTTTCTGAAAGTAAACTCGGATTGTTGAAAACAAAAATCGATTACACGGTAAGTTATATGAAACTGAAAATTGCTTTGGGCGAGAAGATTTACTAATCGGATTCTTACAAAGAAAAGACGCAGATTTGTCTGCGTCTTTTTTTTAGTCTGGTGATATCTAATTGAGTTTCAAATCCAGATTTCTTTTTAAAGCGGCAAGAAAACCTTCGGTAGTTAAGTAATCGTCTTTGCTTACATTGTCGCCATGAACCAGCATAGCAAGATCTTTTGTCATTTCACCGGCTTCAACAGTTTCAACGCAAACTTGTTCCAGTTTATTGCAGAAATTAATCAAAGCATCATTTCCATCCAGTTTACCACGATGTTCCAGTCCGCGTGTCCATGCAAAAATAGAGGCAATCGGGTTGGTAGAAGTAGCTTTTCCCTGTTGATGTTGACGATAATGTCGTGTTACAGTTCCATGAGCTGCTTCGGCTTCCACGGTTTTTCCATCCGGAGTAACAAGAACTGACGACATCAAACCCAAGGAGCCAAATCCCTGAGCTACAGTATCAGACTGAACATCTCCATCGTAATTTTTGCAGGCCCACACAAATCCGCCGCTCCATTTCATGCACGAAGCCACCATATCGTCAATCAATCGGTGTTCATACGTAATTCCGGCTTCTTTGTATTTTTCTTTGTATTTTTTTTCGTAAACTTCCTGGAAAATATCTTTGAAGCGTCCATCGTAAGCTTTCAAAATGGTGTTTTTAGTTGACATATACAACGGCCATTTTTTGTCGAGAGCAAACTCAAACGATGATTGGGCAAATCCGTAAATTGATTCGTCAGTATTGTACATGCTCATTGCCACGCCATCACCTTCGAAATTGAATACTTCCCATTCTTTTGTTTCACCGGCTTCGTTTGTAAAAGTCATTTTAAGTTTGCCTTTGCCCTTAATAACCACATCGGTAGCTTTATATTGATCACCAAAGGCATGACGGCCGATAACAATCGGTTGAGTCCAGCCTGGAACTAAACGCGGAACATTTGAACAAATAATTGGTTCACGAAAAACGGTTCCACCGATAATATTTCTCAGCGTACCGTTTGGTGATTTCCACATTTTCTTCAATCCGAATTCTTCAACGCGTGCTTCATCCGGAGTAATTGTGGCGCATTTGATACCAACATTGTATTTATTGATTGCATTTGCTGCATCTATTGTTACCTGATCGTCAGTCAAATCGCGGTTTTCGATACTCAAATCGTAATACTTGATGTCCAAATCAAGATAAGGTAGAATTAATTGTTCTTTGATAAATGACCAGATAATACGAGTCATTTCGTCTCCGTCAAGTTCTACAACGGAATTCTGTACTTTAATTTTTTGCATAATGTAAAAGCTCCTTAATCCTCCGCCAATTGGCGGAGGATTTTTAGAAGCAATTGTTTGTTAGTTAGTTTTAAAAAAATGTTTTTGTGAGTCCCCCTTTAGGGGGATTTAGGGGGCCGCCTTATCTTTTTTCCAATGGAACGAAAGGATGTTTCTCACCCACATTTTTGTAAGCTGGACGAATAATACGTTTGCTGGCAAAGTTGAGTTCTTCTATACGATGTGCAGTCCAGCCAGTGATACGAGCCATTGCGAACAACGGAGTGAATACATCGGTTGGTAAACCGATTGCTTCATAAACAAACCCGGAATAGAAATCGACGTTGGTACAAACCTGTTTGTTGATATCGTCGCCTTTAAAGTTCATAAATGCATTTACAGAGCGTTCGTCGAGCAGTTCAAGAAAATCGAATTCTTTTACAAGTCCTTTTTCCAATGCCAGAGCACGTGCCATTTCTTTTAATAATAAAGCACGCGGATCGGAAATTGTATATACCGCATGACCGATTCCATAAATCAAGCCGCTCTTGTTGTAGGCTTCCTTATTCAGCATTTTGTTCAGATAAACGTCAATTTCCTTTACATTTTTCCAATCTTTAATGGCTGTTTTCAAATGTTCAAACATTTGAACCACTTTGATGTTAGCACCACCATGTAACGGGCCTTTCAACGAACCAATACCTGCTGCAATAGCTGAATAAGTATCTGTTTGAGTTGAACTTACCACGCGTACCGAAAATGTAGAATTATTACCACCACCATGATCGGCATGAAGAATAAGCAAAAGATCAAGAATTTTTACATCCAACTCGGTATAATTTTCTGAACCTTTCATCATATACAGGAAGTTTTCAGCAAGCGAAACTCCTTCTTTCGGATGGCGAATATGCAAAACACGACCATATTGGCTATGTCTTAAAATATTAAAAGCGTATGCAATAATGGTCGGGAATTTTGCAATCAAATCAATGGACTGACGAATAAGGTTGTCGCGTGAGATATCATCCGCATTTGAATCGAAAATGTACATTTCAAGTACACTCCGTGCCAGAATATTCATAATATCCGAACCTTCAAGATCAATAATGTTGATGGTCGCTTTTTGAGTTAGCGCCATTTTTTCATTCAGAATCTTTGAAAATGTCAGTAATTCTTCAGCATCCGGTTGATAGCCGGAAAGAAGTAGGAAGGCAGTTTCTTCAAAACCCAGTCTGTTTTCAGCCTGTAATCCGTGAACCAGATCTTCCACATCAATGCCGCGATAAAATAGTTTTCCAGGTACAGCTTTTGTTCCGCCTTCAGGTAATTTTTCATAACCAACGACATCTCCCACTTTAGTTAAACCAACTAAAACCCCTGAATGATCATCATTTCGTAAGCCACGTTTTACATTAAATTGGGTAAATAATTCTTTGTCGATCCGACTAGTCGATTTGATAGTTTCTGATAATTTGTAAATTAAATAATCCTTTTCCATGACTTTCGATTTTATAATGTTATTATTTTGTATTTGTTTATTTTGAGATGTGCATTTTTAATTGATTACAATCAATAATTAATTTAATAACATTAAACTGTGAAAATAGTTTAACCATTAACTAAATAATCTGTCATTTTTATTTACTCATGGCATTCAATGCGCTTCCAGCCTTAAACCAGTCAATCTGAGCCTGATTATAAGTGTGCATTACTTCGAAGCTATCAACAGAATTATCTTTGTGATTCAGAATAAGTTGCAGGTTCTTTTCAGGTTGAAAACCGGTTAAACCGATAATGCTGATCTTGTCGTCTTCGCGAACTTTGTCATAATCGTTTTTGTCGGCAAAAGTCAATGCCAGCATGCCTTGTTTTTTCAGATTTGTTTCATGAATTCGGGCAAAAGATTTTACAAGAATGGCTTTGACATTTAGAAAACGTGGTTCCATGGCTGCATGTTCACGACTTGATCCTTCACCGTAATTTTCTTCGGCAACGACAATCGAACCGATTCCCTGCGATTTGAATTTACGCGCCAAACCGGGAACAGTCATATATTCCCCGGTCTCTGGATCAAGTACAGAATTTGTTTTTTCATTAAACGTATTAACAGCTCCAATCAACATATTATCAGAAATATTATCCAAATGTCCTCGGAATTTTAGCCAGGCTCCGGCCATCGAAATATGATCAGTAGTACATTTCCCTTTCACCTTGATTAATAAAGGTTGTTCGATATAATCATTTCCATCCCAGACCTTAAACGGTTCCAGTTTTTGCAGACGTTTCGATTCTGGATCGATATTTACAACAACATGACTTCCATCAATTACGGGCGCAATGTATCCGGCATCTTTCACATCAAATCCTTTTGCCGGAAGTTCAAAACCTTTCGGTTCCTGTAATTTTACTTTAACTCCTTTATTGTTAACAAGCGTATCGGTCATCGGGTTAAAACACAAATCACCTGCGATGGTCATCGCGGCAACAATTTCCGGCGAACTAATGAATGTGTGCGTGTTCGGATTGCCGTCATTTCGTTTTGCAAAGTTGCGATTGAAAGAAGTAATAATTGAATTTGGACGATCAGGAACTTCCATTTCACGTTTCCACTGACCGATACAAGGTCCACAGGCATTAGCCATAACCACACCACCAACCGATTCGAATTCTTTCAAAACTCCATCGCGTTCGGCAGTGTATCGAACTTGTTCTGAACCTGGATTGATAATAAATTGTGCCTGAACTTTGAGCCCGTCTTCTTTTGCTTTTTTTATAATTGAAGCAGCACGTGTCATATCTTCGTATGAAGAATTGGTACACGATCCAATCAGTCCGGCTTCCATTTTTCGTGGATACTTTTTTTCTTTTACTATTTTCGCAAATTCTGACAATGGATAAGCAGCATCAGGCGTAAACGGACCGTTTATGTAAGGTTCCAGTTCGCTCAGATTGATTTCGATAATGCGGTCGTAGTATTTTTCGGGGTTAGCAATTACTTCAGCATCAGCCTGCAAATGTTCAATATTATCTAAAGCTAATTTTGCTATGACTTCACGTCCGGTTGCTTTAAGATAAGCTGCCGATTTTTCGTCGAATGGGAAAATAGAAGTAGTAGCACCAACTTCAGCTCCCATATTGCAAATTGTTCCTTTTCCGGTTGCAGATATAGATTTTGTTCCCGGACCAAAATATTCAATTACTGCGTTTGTTCCACCTTTTACAGTTAAAATTCCCGCTAGTTTTAGAATAACATCTTTGGACGAAGTCCAACCCGAAAGTTTACCAATAAGTTTCACACCGATAATTTTAGGCATTTTCAATTCCCAGGGTAATCCGGCCATGACATCAACTGCATCTGCACCGCCAACGCCAATGGCAATCATTCCTAAACCGCCTGCATTCGGCGTATGAGAATCAGTTCCAACCATCATTCCGCCCGGAAATGCATAATTTTCCAAAACCACCTGATGAATAATTCCAGCACCGGGTTTCCAGAATCCGATACCAAACTTATTAGAAACAGCACGTAAGAAATCGTAAACTTCGCGATTGGTTTCATTTGCTGTTTTCAAATCAGTAATTGCTTCGATATGTGCCTGTATCAGGTGGTCACAATGTACTGTGGAAGGAACGGCAACCGTTTTGCGACCGGAATTCATTAATTGCAACAGAGCCATTTGTGCCGTTGCATCCTGCATAGCAACACGGTCGGGCGAGAAATTTAAGTAATCAACAGCACGTTCGTAATTTGTCAACGGTTCGTCTGTGCTTAAATGAGAATAAAGTATTTTCTCTGTTAATGTGAGTGGACGTTGGAGTTTATTTTTAGCTAGTTTAATTTTTTCGGGAAGGGAAGCGTACATACGCTGAATCATTTCTTCATCAAAAACCATAATTTCTGTATTTTTAATCAATTTGTAATTATTTCTATCGCAAATATACTGAAAATTCTGTCAGGGCTTTGTTTTCAGAACATAATTTTAATTTTTAAACAAAAAACGAAACCTGATCTTTTAATGATAATCCTATGTTTAAGTACTTTCAATTACAGGTTAACATATGAAAGTTCACAAAATGTAATTCAAATTAAAGATAATTCGTAATGAACATCACTTATCTAACAGCCAGCAATTTAGTTTGAAATTAATCCTCAAGATATCCGAATTTTCCATTATCGAAATCTTTATATGCCTGAATTATTTCTTGTTTGGTGTTCATCACGAACGGACCGTAAGGTACAATAGGTTCATTAATCGGTTCGCCACTTAATATCAGTACGATTGCTTCTTCATTGGACTCGAGCCGGATATCGGTTCCATCGTTGGCAAACAATACAAAATGATCTGTTTCGATCTCTTTTTCGTTGATTGTAACCTTGCCTTCAATAACAAGAAATCCCGTGTTGAAATTTTGTGGAAATGAAAGGGAAACGTCAGCATCTTTTTTCAATCGGGCATTGTACATTTCGATAGGAGTGAAGGTTTTAGCAGGTCCTTTTATCTCGTTGTAACTGCCTGCAATCACTTCGATTACACCTTTATCATCCGGTAAAACGTACTGACCGTATTGTTCACGAAGGATGGGTTGGTAGCCCGGCGGATCCATTTTGTGTTTTGCAGGAAGATTCACCCAGATTTGCGCCATTTGCATAAGCCCACCTTTCAAGCTCCATTCTTTTTCGTGATATTCTTTGTGCAATACGCCTGAAGCAGCAGTCATCCACTGCACGTCACCTTCGCCGATAACTCCTGAGTTTCCTGCACTATCGTGATGAGCCACACGACCATGATACGAAATAGTGACGGTTTCGAAACCACGATGGGGATGAACGCCCACACCACGAGGAGTTTCTGTGGGCGGATATTCAACTTTAGAACCGTAGTCTAATAAAAAGAAAGGACTCATGCGTTGCAAAGTTATCGCACCGTTTCCGGGGTAAAAGTTATGCACTCTGAAACCATCACCAACCATGTGGGGCGAAGGAGGAGGGAGAATCTGTTCGATAGATCGTATATTTTTCATCTTTGAGTTTGTTTTTTGCTGTTTAAACAAATGATAGATGAATTGGTTCAGGCGAATAATTTGTAAAATCGAAACTCCAATTTGTTTATTTAAAACTACTAAAATATTCAGCAAACAAAAGAGTATTTCAAATATTTAGACCTTTTTGATAAATTATAAGAAATTATGTTTATTTTTGCAGGTATTAAAGTCTATATCCTGTGTAAATATATTAATGTTCATTTTATTGGCACAAATTACAAATCAGTGTCAGCGGAGCAAATATTATTCTAAAAAATTAAATATATTGAAACTAATCTTGCTTTCGATAAATAAAACAATTAAATTCAAATCATTATGAAAAAAATTCTTACTACATCTTTGCTTTTTTTGTTTTTGTCATATGCTTCTGCACAAACATTTATAGTGAGTGGCATTAGATACAGTGTAACTTTGAATAATGCAGTTTCCGTTGTAACTTTAGGAGATTCTCAGAATGAAGAACCACATTATTCAGGCAACGTAATAATTCCTTCTACTGTAGTATATTTAGGAACAACTTACAATGTAACTTCAATTAGTGATTATGCATTTTCTTTGTGCAGATTATTGACAACCATAAGCATCCCAAATACAGTTAAGACTATTGGACGTTATGCATTTAATAGTTGCATTGGTTTGACAACTATAACGATTCCCAATTCTGTAACTTCAATTGAACCCTTTGCTTTTAGTAAGTGCTTTCAATTAAAATCTATTGTTCTGTCGAACTCAATGAAAAAAATAAATGAAAGCACATTCGAATATTGCCAGAGTTTGACATCTGTTGTTTTTCCAAATTCACTTGAGAATATTGGGGTTTGGTCATTTTATCAATGTTTAAGTTTGACAAATCTCACAATTCCAGATTCAGTAACTTCTATTTCGGATGCTGCATTTAGAGAGTGCTCAGGACTAATAACTATTAAAATTCCAAACTCAGTAACTTTTCTGGGAGATTTTGTATTTGGATATTGTTCTTCATTAAATTCAATTGAAATACCAAATTCTATATCTACAATTGGCAGTCGTGTTTTTGAATATTGTACAAGTTTGAAAACAATAATTTTACCTAACTCTTTAATTTGGATTACCGGAGATGCATTTCAGGGTAGTTTTGGGATTGAAAGTGTTACTGTAAATGCTATAACTCCTCCAACAGTTGGACTTTACACATTTTCAACATTTAACAAAAGTATCCCTTTAAATGTTCCAAAAAACAGTGTTGATTTATATAAAAATGCTTTTGGTTGGAAAGACTTCCTTTATATAAACGGTGTAGCAATGGGCTTAAAGAATTCAATAGAATCAAACTATTATATCAACATATCCAATCGAAATATTAAAATATCCAATGTCGCTGGAAAATCAATTGGAATTTTTGAAGTTTCGGGTCGTAAATTATTTGAAACATCGAATGCTCAAAACGTTGAACAATGTACGGTAAGTAATCAAGGCGTTTATTTTATTTCAATTGATAATGTTTTGAAAAAAATAATTGTAAATTGAAAAAAGAAGACCAAAAGGCTTTGTTCTTTGGTGGTAATGCGAAAATTAAGTAACTAAATTGGATGGGATTTTATCTGAACCGTTGAAAAACTATGATATTTTCAAAACCTTCAGTAGTTTTAATCCAGTTTTTAAGTAAGCCGTTCACTTCGTAACCTTCTTTTTCGAACATACGACGGCTGGAAAGGTTGTTTTCGGAAATGTGGCAGTAGAGTTGGTTGAGTTTTAAAAATTTGAAAACATATTCTTCCACGAGTTTCAGAGCGGCTTTGGCAAATCCTTTTCCCTGAAAAGCAGCATCAACATACAGTCCAAGTGCTATACGACTGTTGTGAATATCAAAATCGAATAAATCGACCGTTCCTACAAGATTGCCAGTCGCGTTGTCGACCATCATCAAGCGAAGTTGGCGGGTTTCGTAAATGTCTTTTTCGGAATTTAGAATGTACTGTTTCAGAACGAAACGTGAATACGGATTGCGCGTGTTGCCCACTTCCCACAACTTTGGGTTGTTTTCCCAGACGTACAACCTGTCAAGATCTTCAGGTTCTACGGCGCGTAATCGTATGGCTTCGTTTTCGAGTAACATTTTGTTTTATTTACGATTTAAGAACTTACGATTTACAATTAACAGAAATAAATTCTATCTATTCTCCGAATAATCTTTGGAAAAAGCTCTTTCTTGGAAGTTTATATTCCTGATGAATCTCATTCTCAACGGGCTCGTAAAACTGTTTAGTCATAATCATGCGATAAATCACTCCCCAGTCAGGCAAACCACCCAAATTGCGATCGTCGATAAACAAATCGGCTTTCAGTTTACGCGGTTCATGATTCTTCTTATTTTCCTCAGGGTAATTATTGTTTATGGCGTAAAATTCCAATCCGCGACTCCGACAATATTCCACAGCTTCAGCCAATAGTTCTCCTTCGCGAACCGTCCACATGACGAGTTGATGATCGGGATTAAGTTGCAAACGTTTCAGCGTGTCAATGGCAAATGGAATTTCTTTCCCGATTCTCGGATATTCGTGGGTTACTATTGTTCCGTCAAAATCTACAGCAATTATCATATTCAGAGTTCGTAAAGTTTGTGAAGTTCAAGTAATTTTATTCTTCGTTATCATCCAACTCAAGTTCTCTGATAATTTTGCCTTCGGATGGCTTGCAAAAAAACAGAGATAAAGCAGCAATACCGGCGCAAAATATCATGGACGGCGTGCGGAGAATGTAAAATGCGATCACGCTTATTACCAATCCGAAGCCGACAAAAAACAAACGCCAGCTTGCACCTGTAGCATATTTGTTAAGTTTCACAAATTCATCACTGATGGTAATTAGTTTTTTTGTATACCGATGGAAAAGATACAAAGATGTCGGTATGGAACAGATAAGGTAAATAATAACCACCGAAGAAACATTGATGCTCAACGCACTTGTAGGATTGACATTATTCGCGGTGTTAAATGTAATGACATAGCCGATAACGGTTGATACAATGGTCAATGTGTAAATGAGATAATATATCAAATTGATTCTTCTAACGATACTTTCCATATTTTTTTCTATTTGTGTAAATAATTATTTATCAATGTCTTTATTGCAGATTTTTGGGTCATTTAAAAGAATTTGTAAATTCCACGCGGTTCAGAATAGATCGTCCCAATGTTACTTCATCGGCATATTCCAGTTCGTCACCAATAGCTACACCACGTGCAATGGTGGTGATTTTTATATTCAACGGTGTAAGTTTACGGAAAATATAAAAGTTGGTTGTATCGCCTTCCATTGTTGTGCTTAATGCCAGTACCACTTCTTTTACATTTTCATCGGCCACCCGTTTGACAAGACTTTCAATTTCCAAATCGCCGGGTCCGATACCATCCATAGGTGAAATAATGCCGCCCAACACATGATATAATCCTCTGAATTGTTGCGTGTTTTCGATCGACATTACGTCTTTTATGTTTTCAACCACACAAACCGTTTCATGATCGCGTGAAGGATTTCCACAAATCCGGCAAACTTCAGTATCCGAAATATTGTGACAAACCTTGCAGTAAATGATATCTTTGCGTAACTGAATAAATGCGTTTCCGAACAATTCCACTTCCGATTCGGACTGTTTCAGCAAGTGTAATACCAATCTAAGTGCCGTTTTTCGTCCTATCCCAGGCAATTTAGAAAACTCGTTTACAGCGTTTTCGAGTAAAGAAGATGAAAATTGTAGTTGACTCATAATCGTTTTGCAATGCAGGTGCAAATTTATAAAAAAAAACGGTTCAATGGCTATTTTTATACTAAGCTTTTCTAATCGGGCATTTTTTGCTAATTTTGTACGGAGAAAAGTGCTCAATGGGCAGTTATCAGTTAGCAATTTCAGTTAACAGTCAGCAGTTATCAGTTTAAGAACTTTCAAACTTTATAAACTTTACAAACTTTACGAACTCTCTATGTCCGGTTCAGCAATACTTCTCATTATTGTCGTTTATTTTTCCGTTTTATTATTGATATCCTACATTGTTGGACGGAAAAGTACTGATAATGATGCTTTTTTTCTGGGAAATAAAAAATCACCTTGGTGGGTTGTGGCAATCGGGATGGTTGGTTCGTCTATTTCGGGTGTAAGTTTTGTTTCTGTTCCTGGAATGGTTCGTGGTATCGATTTTACGTATATGCAGACCGTTTTCGGTTTCTTTTTTGGTTATCTGATTATTGCTAATGTTTTGCTTCCCTTGTATTACCGGTTGAATCTGACCAGTATTTATACCTATTTAGAGCAACGGTTTGGAAAACACAGCTATAAAACCGGAGCTTCATTCTTTTTGCTTTCACGTACCATTGGTTCGGGAGTCAGATTGTTTCTGGTTACACTTATTTTGCAGCATTTGATTTTTGATGCCTGGCATATTCCTTTTGTGGTTACTGCTTCATCGGCTGTTTTTCTAATCTGGCTGTACACGCATCGAAGCGGCATAAAAACCATTGTTTGGACGGATACACTTCAAACAATTTGTCTTGTTTCTGCTTTGATTTTATTGGTTTTTCAGGTGTCGAAAAGTCTTGATTTTTCATTTGATGATTTTACAAATACCATTATGAATTACGAACATTCGCGGATTTTTGTATTTGATGACTGGCACTCCAAACAAAACTTTTTCAAACAGTTTTTTAGTGGAATTTTCATTGCCATCGTTATGACGGGTCTCGATCAGGATATGATGCAGAAGAACCTGACTTGCAAGAACCTGAAATCAGCTAAGAAAAATATGTATTTTTACGGTATCACTTTTGTGCCGTTGAATTTGCTTTTTCTTACTTTGGGAGCTATGTTATTAATGCTTTCCGCCAAAATGAATATTGCTCTTCCTGCATCGTCTGACGATATTTTACCCATGTTTGCAACGCAATATCTCGGTTCTACGGTTACTTTTTTGTTTGTAATCGGTATTATTGCTGCCACTTTTGCCAGTTCCGATTCAGCATTAGCTTCGCTTACAACTTCTTTTTCGGTAGATATTCTGGGAATTCAACATATGGATCCTAAAGAGGCTGTGCGAAAACGAAAATTGACGCATATTGGTATGTCGGTATTATTTGTTGTTATTATGATTGCTTTCAAAGCTTTAAATAATACCAATGTAATTGATGCGGTCTATAAAATTGCTTCCTATACTTACGGTCCATTGTTAGGAATGTTTGCTTTTGGATTATTTACAAAACGGAAAGTTGAAGACAAAAAAGTTCCGTTTATAGCTGTGGCTGCTCCGGTTCTGTGTTTTGGACTGAACGCACTGACAACATCTTTTTTTAATTATCCGTTAGGATATGAATTATTAATGTTAAACGGATTCATTGTATTTGTAGGAATGTGGGTGTTCAGCAGTCCATCACAACATTTTCAATCTGAAGAAAAATAATACTTTTTGTAAATAAAAATATATACTAATATAAATCCCCTCTATCGGAGGGGGTTGGGGAGGCTAGAATGGATATAAAATCAGCAGAATTTGTAATTAGTAACGTCGATTATTTGAAATGCCCGGACAGTAAATTGCCCGAATATGCATTTATTGGTCGTTCAAATGTAGGGAAATCTTCCTTAATTAATATGCTTTGCGACAGAAAAGGCTTAGCCATGACTTCTTCAAAGCCCGGAAAAACCTTGTTGATCAATCATTTTTTGATTAATAATAACTGGCATTTGGTGGATTTGCCGGGTTATGGGTATGCAACTGCCGGAAAAAAAATGCGGGATAAGTTGCAGGAAATTATAGAAAACTATATTCTCAACCGCGAGCAGTTGACTTGTCTGTTTTTACTGATTGATAGCCGTCACGAACCTCAAACAATTGATTTGGAGTTTATGGAATGGTTGGGTGAAAGCGGTGTTCCGTTTTGCATCGTATTTACTAAATTAGACAAAATGTCGGCCGTTAGAGCCAAAGAAAGTCTGAAAGCGTATCAGGAAAAGCTGCATGAATCATGGGAAGAATTACCACCGATTTTTGCGACTTCGTCTGAAAAAAGGATAGGAAGAGATGAATTGCTGAATTATATTGAGGGGATAAATAAAAACTTGTAACTTTTCTAAAGTTTAGAACTTTAGAAAAGTTATTCTTGCCTTAGCAAACGTTTGCACTTTGAATTTTAAACTCTTCTTTTACATTGAAAGATTAATTGAATTAAAATCAATATCATTGCAAATTAATTTTTGTCTTGGTTCTTGGTTCTAAAATCTAACATCTAAATACATGCTGAAAATCCAAAAGAAAATGAGCAATCCATTTCTGGCATTGCTGGGTTTACCTGCCACTGCGGTAGGTTTTGCTTTGTCCACTCAAATTGCTGCACTGAGTTGGATTCTTTCCAATAAATATCATCTCGACATTCACGATGTGGCTTTTGTATGGCTTGCCGGGCCGATTGCAGGTATTTTCGGACAGGTAATAGTTGGTTTGATAAGCGATAACGTTTGGTTTATGGGTGGTCGTCGCCGTCCGTTCATTATTATCGGCGGACTTGTCAGCACAATTGCTTTTCTGACCTTGCCACATATTCAGGAAATTTCGCATATCTCCCACATTTCGGATATAATTCTTATTGCTTCGGTCATTGCCCTGTTTCTTGATTTATCCATCAACGTTACGTTTAATCCGGCACGATCTATTATTGCCGATTTGACAACCGAAGGGAAAGTTCGAACTTCCGGGTATGTGTGGATGCAGATTATGTCGGGCTTTTTTGGTGTGTTCGCGTATTTTCTTTCCATGGTTTTTGGAAACGAACTCTTACTTTATATTGCCGCGGGTATTGTTTTCTTAACTGCTGTTTTTCCGGTATTATTTATTCAAGAGAATAAGCATCAGCCAAAAATAAGTGTGGAAGAGCAGGCAAAGTTTGGTATAGTTCAGATTTTCAAAGAAATATTTCCACTTTATGGTTTTCTGGTTTTTGGAATTTTTAGTTTGTTTTTCCATTTCTTTCCGGAGGTTTTGGCTCCGTGGCATAATCCGATATTGATTGCTTCATTAGCCTATTCGGTTATTATCGGCATTATCATTATCATTCAGGGAGTAAAAGAAGCTTCGGACCGGAATGAGTTTCAAAAAATCATGTTGGCACACTCGTTTACGTGGGTGGCATTTCAAAGCATGTTTATTTTATCGGGATTTTTCATTGCCAATCAAATTCTTCCGAATATCGAAATTAAAAGTGTTGCTGCCAATTGGTTTGCTGAAGAATTAACCGGAATTTCACAAGATTCAGGTGCAACGGTTGGAAATATGGTGTCGCTTGGGTTCTTTATACTGAACCTAGTTGGTGCTATTTTTCCATTGATTTTGCAATTTATTTCAAAACGAATCGGTCGTGTAAAAACCTATATAATCGCTCTGGCATTTTCGGCTATCGGTTACTTTTATATCGCTTTTTTCAGTCATGTAGAAGTTGATTTTTATTTTGGCATGTTCCTCGTGGGAATTGGCTGGTCGGCAGTAATTTCCATCGTGTTTGCCATTATGAGCGAACGGGTGAATCCTGCCAAAATGGGCTTGTACATGGGCGTTTTCAACTTGGCAGTTGTACTTCCTCAAATGATGAGCAATGGTGTTGCCAACGTGATTAAAGCCACCGGAAACCACCAGTTGCTGTATATTTTCTGTGGATTGCTCGTTACAACTTCAGTTATTTTCTGGATGTTCGTCAAAGAACCGGAATCGACAGTTGCTACGACAAATGTGCCGAAAGGACATTAAAATTTACGATTTACGATTTTAAATTTACGATTAAGTGCTATCTTTGCGGAACTAATTTCCCGCAGATTACGCAGACTTTCGCAGAATAATTCATTATTCTTTTCAGCGTTTATCGGCGTAATCTGCGGGAAAAATTTATTATAATGAAGAACATTCCTATACTGATTTTAAGCGTTATCCTGTTCTTTTCGTGTGCTCCAAAAGCTACAAAAATAGAAAATGCACAAGCAACTGATTCCGTAAAATTAAAATATGCGGAAGGTTTTGCCATCAAATATTTTCCCGATTACAAAGAAGTCATCGTGTATAGTCCTTGGGTGAAAGCTTCGGTTTATGCACGTTATTATCTGGTTAAGGATATAAAAACGAAAATACCAACTGATGGTACGAAAGTTCTGATTCCGTTGAAAAAATTGGCTGCCACTTCGGTTACTCATTTCGAATTTCTTAGTTTGTTAGGCGAATTGCAAACGATAACCGGCGTGTGTTCTCCCAAAATTATTTACAATCGGGAAATTAATAAGAGGATAGGAGAGGGGAAGATTAGCGATTTGGGTGATGCATTTAATATTAACGTGGAAAAAACCCTTGAATTAAATCCCAGTGCCGTGATGATGAGTGGCTACAATCAAAATGATCCCTATGCATTGCGGGTTACACAAGCGGGAGTGCCCGTACTTTTTAATAACGAATGGATGGAAACTTCGTTGTTGGCACGAGCGGAATGGATTAAATTTGTGGCAGCATTTTACAACAAGGAAAAACAGGCCGACAGTATTTTTTCGGCTGTTGACACACGGTATAACGAAATAAAAACCAAAGCTGCCGAAGTGAAAGTAAAACCGAATGTCATGGCGGGTGCAAACTTCCGAGGAACATGGTACATGCCAGCCGGACATAGCTATATGGGTCGGCTTTTTGTCGATGCAGGTGCGAATTATTTTTATTCCAGCGATACAACTTCAGGGAGTTTGCCTTTGAATGTGGAAACGGTTTTGAAAAATTTCTCACAATCGGATGTGTGGCTAAATTGTAGCTTTAATTCGATAGCCGATTTGATAAAAGCCGATTCGAAACACGCGCTGTTCCGCCCAGTGAAACTGAATCAAGTCTATAATTTCAATAAACGTTTGTTGCCATCCACTGCCAATGATTTTTGGGAAAGTGCTGTGGCACGACCGGATTTGGTTTTGTCGGATGTAATTGCTATTTTGCATCCCGAACTGTTGCCGGGGTATGAATTGGTGTATGCGGAAAAGTTGAAATAGAGTGATAAAAATTTTCTCAACACTGAGAATTAGGCTTCCCTACTGTTTCGGAATGTTCTCAATGTTGAGAAAGATGCATTACCCCTGTTTTAGTACTTTCTCAATGTTGAGAAAGTAGTTTTACCCCTGTTTTAGTACTTTCTCAATGTTGAGAAAGTAGTTTTACAACTGTTTTAGTACTTTCTCAATGTTGAGAAAGTAGTTTTACAACTGTTTTGCTAAGTTCTCAGAGTTGAGAACGCTTTTTTCTTTATTTATGGGGCGATTTTGAGTCTGAAAATTGTGTCAGAAGCTTCAGGTAGGTGATAGAATTTATTAAAATCTAATTATTAGTTCATGCAGTCCCGCAACACCCTATTATTTATTGCCCTCTCGCTATTGCTGCTCGGGCTTTTCCTGGCCGATTTGGCTTGGGGAAGCATTAGCATTCCCCTGAGTGATGTGCTGTCTGTGTTTGGAGGCGATCGAACAAATGTAATTAATTCGGAGATTTTGATGAATTTCCGTTTACCAAAAGCCATCACGGCTGTGCTTGCCGGAGCTTCGTTGTCGGTTGCGGGGCTCATGATGCAAACACTTTTCCGAAATCCCTTGGCTGATCCGTATATTTTGGGCGTAAGTTCTGGTGCAAGTTTGGGCGTGGCGTTGATAACTATGGCATCGGCAATGCTGCCTGCCATGTTGGTGAACAGTGGTTGGGCCATGATTCTTGCGGCAGTGATTGGCGCGGGGTTGGTGCTAATGTTGGTTGTTGGTGTTTCGTTTCGGGTGAAAAATGCAGTTTCGTTGCTGATTGTCGGCATCATGTTCGGAACAATTGCCGGTTCAATTGTAAGTGTGATACAGAATTTCAGCAATCCGGATGCCATTAAATTGTTTATCATGTGGACTTTTGGAAGTCTGAGTGCGGTGAATTGGAATTATATGCAGGTACTTTTACCGGTGGTTTTGGTTGGAATCGGCATGGCTTTCTTTTTGCAAAAGCGATTGGACGGTTTATTGTTAGGCGAAAATTATGCTCGTGGGTTGGGAATTTCCATTGCCGGCACACGCTTCATGATTGTCATTGCAACCGGATTACTTGCCGGTAGTATAACAGCTTTTACAGGCCCGATTGCTTTTGTTGGTATCGCAATTCCACACATTGCTCGTGGTATTTTTCGAACAGCAAGTCATAAGATTTTGCTTCCGGCTTCGATAATTTGTGGTGCTTCGTTGTTATTAATCTGCGATATCATTACGCAAATACCAACATATACCTTGCCGATAAATACGGTGAGTGCGTTATTCGGGGCACCGATAATTATTTGGATAATATTGAAAAAGTAGAGACGCGCCATGGCACGTCTCTATATTTGACGCATGGCACGTCTCTATATTTGACGCATGGCACGTTTTACATTAGACGCGCCATGGCACGTCTCTACAAAAAAAAATAATATGTCAATTCTAACTACAAACCATCTCTCCATAGGTTATTCCAAAAAAGGAAAAACAGATATCATTCAGTCCGATCTAAATTTGGAGTTACGAGCTGGTGAACTGGTATGTCTGATTGGCCCGAACGGTAGTGGGAAATCCACATTGCTTCGTACCTTGACAGGTCTACAAAAACCATTATCGGGTCATACTTTTATCAATGGTCAGGATATTGCCGGAATATCCATGCATGAAAAAGCATTGTTGTTTGCGCTGGTTCTGACCGACCGGGTAGATATTGAAAATGCTACAGTGCTTGATATTGTTGCTTTCGGGCGGCAACCCTACAGCAGCTGGTGGGGAACAACTTCAGCTGTAGATGCTAAAATTGTAAATGAAGCCATCGTAATGGTGCATTTGGAAGACATGCAACAACGACTGGTTTCTGAACTTTCTGATGGTGAAAGGCAACGTGTTATGATTGCCAAAGCTTTGGCACAAGACACTTCCATTATCATGTTGGACGAGCCGACTGCACATTTGGATTTGCCAAATCGGGTTGAAATCATGTTATTGCTGCACAAACTGGCTCATAAAACAGCTAAAGCCATAATTTTATCAACCCATGAACTGGATCTCGCCCTCCAGGCTGCCGATCGAATTTGGCTTATGAGTGCCGGCAATAAAGGAATAGAATGTGGAGTTCCCGAAGATTTGGTGTTTAATGGCAGTTTTAACCGCACTTTCGAAAGTAAATCCTACTTTTTCAATGCCGCTAATGGCAATTTTTCAATGAATTACCCGATGACAGGCGAAGTCTCTGTTTCCGGCGATAAAACCCGCATGTACTGGACTCTACGTGCTTTGGCACGAGCCGGATTTATGGTGGTACAGAATGCTGAAGTAAAAATAAAAGTTTCAGAAAACGGTTGGTATCTTAACGATAAAGAAATTCAGAGTGTAGAATTATTACTTCAGGAACTGGATGAAATTTTTATACTTTTGAGAAAAGAATAAAATTATCAATGCCTAAATTCACAATGGTATTTTTTTATTTTCGCTTATGTTTGTAGTATCTTTGTCGGACAATATTGTAGTCATAAAATAAATCCTCACTTTCTCCGTTAAAAAAGGGTTTAAAACTTTCACTTTAAAAGTAAGATTATCTCTTCATGAATCAACGAATTTTCAGTATACTCTGTTTTGTATTTTTTTTGTCAGCATTAACAGCCCAGACCAAAGTCCGCGTTTACGGTTATGTGATTGATACGAACAACAGAGGAATCGAATTTGCCAACGTGTATTTTGAAAATTCTAAAGTCGGAACCACTACCAATCAAAACGGCTTTTACGAATTGATTACTGACATCAAAGATTCAGCTACCATTGTATATTCGATGCTTGGATATAAGACGATTAAACACAGCATTCATCCTCATAAACAGGTAATCCAGATTTCTGTCGAACTTCCGGCACTTTCAAAGGAAATCAGCGAGTTGAATGTAATCGGACAACGCCGTCAGACTACTACGCTGGATATGCTCGATGCTTCTAAGTATAGGTTGATGCCGAATTCAGCAGGTGGAATTGAATCACTTTTAATTACATTTGCTGGTGTGAGTAATTCCAATGAGCTGAGTTCGCAGTACAATGTTCGGGGTGGGAATTATGACGAAAATGCTGTTTATGTAAATGGAATTGAGGTCTACAGACCGTTATTGATTCGTTCGGGTCAACAGGAAGGGCTGAGTTTTATCAATCCAGATATGGTTCAGAATGTGGCTTTTTCTGCCGGTGGTTATGATGCCAAATACGGTGATAAAATGTCTTCGGTGTTGGATATTCAGTATAAAAAACCCAAGGAATTCGAATCGTCTCTTTCGCTTAGTTTGTTGGGAGCTTCTGCCTACGTGGGAACTTCATCCAAAAAATTTACTCAGATTCATGGAGTTCGTTACAAAACTTCGCAGTATTTGTTAGGAACTCTTGATACAAAAGGCGAATACAAGCCATCTTTTATTGATTATCAAACTTATCTGACCTATAATTTCAATCCGAAATGGGAATTGACCTTTTTGGGTAATTTCTCACAGAATTCTTATTATTTTAAGCCAGTTGACCGGGAAACAGACTTTGGTACCTATAACATGGGACGAAAATTGAAGATTTTTTACGAAGGTAATGAGGATGACTTATTCCGCACTTCATTTGGGGCATTTACATTGAACTTTAAGCCGGTAAAAAATATGAAACTGAGTTTGCTCGCTTCCTCATTTTACACAAATGAAAATGAAACTTACGATATAGCAGGCGAATATGTGTTGAGTGAAGTAAAGATGAACTTAGATTCTGCGAATAAAACCGGAGCCGCACTGGGTGTTGGTAAGTACCAGCAACATGCCCGAAACCGTTTGAATGCATCGGTCTCAAATATCAGCCATTTAGGAGAATACGATGTTGCAAGTCATAAAATGAAATGGGGAATTAATTTACAGAGGGAAATAATTACAGATAAAATCAGCGAATGGGAATGGCGTGATTCGGCCGGATATTCGCTTCCTTACAGTGATACGCAGGTGAATTTATATTACAATATGAAAGCTTCTACTGTTTTATCTACCTGGCGTTCAAATGCTTTTTTTCAGGATACTTACAAATGGAATACCGATTTGGGTAGTTTTTCAGTCACCGGCGGTTTACGTGCCAGTTATTGGACATTTAATAAAGAATTTCTATTAAGTCCACGTGCTTCAATCTCATTATTGCCTCATTGGGAAAAGGATTTCAGTTTCCGTTTTGCAACCGGGGTATATTATCAGGCACCGTTTTACAAGGAAATCCGCGATACAATCACTGATGCGTTGGGAAATGTAAAAGTTGAATTGAATCCGGACATCAAAGCACCTCGTTCACTTCATTTCGTGCTAGGTGGCGATCATTATTTCCGTGCTTGGGGACGACCGTTCAAATTCACGACCGAAGCTTATCTGAAACTTGCTGATCGTGTTATTTCATATAGCGTTGACAATGTACAAATTCGTTATTCTGGTAAAAACGATGCCAAAGCTTATACAGCAGGAGTTGATTTTAAACTTTTCGGAGAACTTGTTCCCGGTGCAGATTCGTGGATTAATCTATCGCTGATGAATGCCAAAGAAGATATCATGGGTGATTCGTACGAGAGTCATACCTATGATGTGAATGGTAATGTAATTTCTTCGAAAACAGTTTATCCGGGTTATGTGTCCACGCCGAGTGAACAACGCTATACGTTCTCTATGATGTTCCAGGATTATTTACCAAACAATCCGAAATATAAAATGCAGTTGAAATTTATCTGGTCTGATGGTTTACCAATCGAAGCTCCTTATAATTCGCCTTACGCGGCTGCTTTTCGTGCTCAGGCCAACCGTGCTCCGGCTTATCGCCGTGTAGATATTGGCGCTTCACGCGTTTTGATAAGCGGAAATGATAAGTTGTTGGAAAAATCATGGTTGAAGCTTGTGAAGAACATTTGGTTGAACGTCGAAATCTTCAATTTACTTGATTTCCAGAATGTAAATTCATATTATTGGGTTACCGATGTATACGGTCAACAAATGGCAACACCAAATTACCTTACCGGACGACAGCTCAATCTCAGAGTCATGGTGGATTTAAAGTAGTCGGTAGTCGGCAGGATCAGTAAGCAGTAAGTAGTAAGCAGAAACAAAACGGTCAACGTTATTCAGGCAACCAACAACAATATTCCAAACCGACTACCATCTACCAACTACTGACTGCCTACTACCTACTGCCAACTACAAACTATCAACTTGAAACCAGATTACTTTATTTATCGGGTTTATTTCACTAATTTTGTAGCAAAATTTATAATTTGAATAAAATTCACAGTTTCAATCTAAATAATTGATTACTGATAACAGATAATAGAACAAATGCCACACACTTCACAACGTGGGCAGGCAATGCCTGAATCACCCATTCGTAAATTAGTTCCGCTTGCCGATAAAGCAAAAGCCCGGGGAATCAAAGTGTATCACTTGAATATCGGACAACCTGATTTGAAAACTCCTCAGGTTGCGTTGGATGCGATACGAAACATTGACCGAACTGTTTTGGAATATAGCCCGAGTGATGGTATTAAAAGTCTCAAAACCAAATTGGCTGCTTATTATCATACCTTTAATATTGATGTTACCGAAGAAGATATTATTATTACGACCGGTGGCTCCGAAGCAGTGAATTTTGCTTTTATGAGCTGTCTGGATCCGGGTGATGAAATTATTGTTCCCGAACCGGCTTATGCCAACTACACAGCTTTTGCTATTGCAGCAGGAGCTGTTGTAAAACCAGTTGTGTCATCCATTGAGGAAGGTTTTGCCTTACCGCATGTTGATCGTTTTGAAGAATTGATAACATCGAAAACGAAAGGAATTCTGATTTGTAATCCCAACAATCCGACCGGATATTTGTACACTCGTTCCGAAATGAATAAAATACGTGATTTGGTAAAAAAATACGATTTGTTTCTTTTCTCAGATGAAGTGTATCGTGAATTTTGTTATACAGGTGCTCCCTATATTTCCGCTTTTCATTTGGATGGAATTGAAGATAATGTGGTTTTGATTGATTCTGTTTCAAAACGTTACAGCATGACCGGAGTTCGTATTGGTGCGTTAGTGACCAAAAATAAAGAAGTCCGCAAAAACGTAATTAAGTTCTGTCAAGCACGTTTGAGTCCGCCTTTAATCGGACAAATTGCCGCTGAAGCTGCCATGAGCACACCGCCGGAATACATGCTCGACATGTATAACGAATATGTGGAACGTCGTAAATTTTTGATTGATGGTCTGAATCGCCTTCCGGGTGTTTATTCGCCCATTCCAATGGGAGCATTTTACACAGTTGCAAGACTTCCGGTTGATGATGCAGATAAATTTTGCTCCTGGTTATTGTCCGATTTTGAATATGAAGGGTACACGGTTATGATGGCTCCTGCTTCCGGATTTTATACGATTGAAGGAATGGGAAAAGATGAAGTCCGTATTGCCTACGTTTTGGATAAAGACAGTTTAAAACACGCGCTAATTGTGTTGGGAAAAGCATTACAGACTTATCCAGGACGCACAATTTAGTTATCAGTTAATTGGTTTATCAGTTAATTAGTTCATCAATCAACCAATTAACCAATCAACTAATTAACCAATCAACAAATTAACCAATCAACAAATTAACTTGAATCTCGAATATTATATAGCCAAACGAATTCATTTTCAGCAGGGCAGGAAGAATGTTTCCCGTCCTGCCGTTCGTATTGCCACAATCGGCATCGCACTTGGGTTGGCTGTCATGTTGATTTCAGTGGCAGTTGTAATTGGTTTTAAACAAGAAATTAGGAATAAAACCATCGGTTTTGGTGGACATATTCAGATAACTAATTTCGATAATAACAATACTTACGAAATGAATCCAATCAAAGTGAGTGACACTTTGATGCATAAACTCTCAGCGATTCCGGGCGTGAAGCATGTGCAGCGATTTTCCACCAAACCGGGAATTATAAAAACAAAAACTGAATTTCAGGGAATTGTTTTAAAAGGAATTGATAAAAGTTTTGACTGGACATTTTTTAAATCAAATCTGATAGAAGGCAGAATTCCAAATGTTTCAGCTGATAAACCACTGAATGAAGTTATTATTTCAAAATATCTTTCTAATATGCTGAATTTGAAACTTGGCGACAGTTTCTTTACCTATTTTATTCAGGATCAGATTCGAGCCCGCAAATTCAAGATAGTCGGTCTTTATTCCACCAATTTTATTGATTACGATAAACTGTTTATTCTTACTGATATGCGCCATGTTCAACAGTTGAATGGTTGGGATAGTAAGTCATTCAGCGGTTTGGAAGTGTTGATAACTGATTTCAATAATATTGATAAAATCGGTGATGAAGTTTATTCAGTTATTGCCAATAAATTTAATAAGGAAGGTTCAACTTATTATTCACAAACCATAAAGCAACTCAATCCGCAGATTTTCAGCTGGCTCGATTTGTTGGATATGAACGTGTGGGTGATTTTGATACTTATGCTTGCCGTTTCAGGTTTCAATATGATTTCGGGTTTATTAATTCTCATTTTGGAACGAACCAATATGATTGGTATTTTGAAATCGTTGGGAGCTACCGATTGGTCAGTTCGCAAAATCTTCCTGTATCATTCAGCTTTTCTTATTGGAAAAGGCATGTTGTGGGGCAATGTTATTGGACTTTCGCTTTGCGCTGTTCAGTATTTTACCGGTATTATTCCACTCGATGCCGAATCGTATTATACAGCCACCGTTCCGATTACATTCAACTGGTTGTATATCATTTTACTGAATGTCGGCACTTTACTTGCTTCACTTTTGATGATGATTGGCCCATCGTATCTGATTACGAAAATCACACCTGCCAAAATTATACGGTACGAATAAAAGATCTTTTCAAGAAAGCTTTTAAATATCTGAATTTTGAAATAAACAAAATCAACATTTGTTTGTTTTCTTGTCTTCATTTTCATACTTTTGTCATTCAAAAGAATTCAACACCTACTTATCGCCTTTTAGGGTTTATGATCAAAGACCAAATTGAATCACTTCGTCGCGAACTGGAACAGCATAATTACAATTATTATGTACTGTCTGCACCTTCTATTTCCGATTTTGAGTTCGACTCGAAATTGAAGGAATTGCAGAAACTGGAAGCAGAGCATCCTGAATTTTTTGATCCAAACTCACCAACTCAGCGTGTTGGAAGTGATATTGCGAGTGGTTTTGAACAAGTGGCACATGTGTATCCGATGCTTTCGTTGGGAAATACTTATTCCGAAGGCGAAGTGAAGGATTTTTACGAACGAGTGCGGAAAGGATTAAATGAAGATTTCGAACTGGTTTGCGAATTGAAATATGATGGAACTTCCATTTCACTGACTTATGAAAATGGATTGTTGGTTCGGGCGGTAACTCGTGGTGACGGTGAAAAAGGGGATGATGTAACCGCTAACGTGAAAACAATTCGCAGCATTCCTTTACGTTTGCATGGAAATTATCCGGAGAAATTTGAAATTCGTGGTGAAATTCTGTTACCGTGGGCAGTTTTTGAGGAACTGAACAAAGATCGTGAAGAACAAGAGGAACAGCTTTTTGCCAATCCACGTAATGCCGCTTCGGGAACTTTGAAACTGCAAAATTCATCCGTAGTTGCCAGTCGTAAACTCGATGCGTATTTTTATTATATGCTGGGCGAAAAGTTGCCTTCGCCTTTGCATTCCGGTAATTTAATGATGGCAAGTTCGTGGGGTTTTAAAATTTCGGATGCTTTAAAAGTTTGTAAATCGCTCGAAGAAGTTTCGGAATTTATCAATTATTGGGATGTCGAACGAAAGAATCTTCCGGTTGCAACTGATGGAATTGTACTGAAAGTCAATTCGTTGATTCAACAAAAAAATCTTGGATATACAGCCAAATCACCACGTTGGGCAATCGCTTATAAATTTCAGGCTGAAAAAGCGGTAACACGACTAAATTCAGTTTCATATCAAGTAGGTAGGACAGGAGCTGTAACGCCGGTTGCCAATCTTGATCCGGTTCAACTTTCAGGAACAACCGTGAAACGTGCTTCGTTGCATAATGCCGATATTATTGAAGGACTCGATTTACATATTGGCGATATGGTTTTTGTGGAAAAAGGGGGCGAAATTATACCGAAAATTACGGCTGTGGATAAAGATGCCCGCGAATCAAACTTTATGTTGGGCGATAAAGTAAAGTTTATCAAGAACTGTCCGGAATGTGGAGCTGAACTGATTCGCTATGAAGGTGAAGCTGCACATTATTGTCCAAATGAAAATGCCTGTCCACCACAGATAAAAGGCAAAATGGAGCATTTTGTCAGTCGCAAAGCTATGAATATTGATGGGCTTGGAAGCGAAACAATTAATTTGTTGTATCAAAAAGATTTATTACATAATATTGCTGATATTTACGAATTGAAAATTTCGGATTTGATTCGGTTAGAACGGCTAGGAAACAAATCTGCCTATAACATAAAAGATGGCGCTGAAAAATCAAAAGAAGTTCCTTTTGAACGAGTTGTTTTTGCCCTTGGAATACGATTTGTAGGTGAAACTATTGCTAAAAAGCTGGCTTATGCATTCAAAAATATTGAAGCATTGGAAAAAGCCACTTTCGAAGAATTGATTGCTGTTGACGAAATTGGTGACCGGATTGCTCAAAGTGTTGTTCAGTTTTTTGCTGATAAAGCAAATGTAGAAACCGTTAACCGCTTGAAATCTTTCGGTCTTCAAATGAGTTTATCAGAAGAAAAACTACAGGCTCATGGTTCGTCTTTGCAAGGTTTGTCCATTGTTATTAGCGGAAGCTTTTCCAAACATTCGCGTGACGAATATAAAACGATGATTGAAATGAACGGTGGAAAAAACGTGGGAAGTGTTTCAGCAAAAACCTCATTTATTTTGGCCGGCGAAAATATGGGACCCGAAAAGTTGAAAAAGGCCGAAAAGCTGGGTGTCAAACTGATTGACGAAGATTCATTTTTGGCAATGATTCAAGAAGAATCAACTTCAAATCAACCTCAACAAGGTTTGTTATTTTAAAAATGATGTAAATGAAAAAATTAAATAAATTCTTATTTCAAAAACGTGCTCAGAAATATCTGAACACCACCGTGCGAGAACATAGATTCATCAGTTACAAGCAGGCTAAAACTGTTTTATTATTGTTCGAAAGCAATTTTTCTGAAAAAAATCTGATAATTCGACGAATTATTCAGAATCTACAACAAGATGGAAAAAAAGTTTGTGCTTGGGGATATATTGATAAAAAAGAAGTGACTACTGCTATTTTGCCTGATTTCAGAATTTTGCATCATAAACAAACCGATTTTTTTCAACGTCCACTGGAATCATACATCAATGAATTGGAGGCAAATGAATATGATTTGTTAATTGACTTGTCGATTCAACCGGTTTTGACACTTGAATATTTGGCTTTATATGCCAACGCAGCCTGTAAAACCGGAATAAAAAAAACAGATTTAGCGATTTATGATTTTATTGTTGATGTGGATAATATTGAAATTCCTGAAGAATCGACAGAAAATCCGGTTGATCAACTCTACGTTTACAATCAGATAATTTTTTATCTCAAAAGCATACAATCTAATGATTAAAAGCGTACTTTTGCAAACAATTTGTATTTTTGAGCAATGATTAATAATAAACTGACAGGAATGGGTGTAGCGTTGATTACGCCCTTTAAAACAGATGAGTCGATTGATTATGATGCGTTAGCCCGTTTAATCGAGCATCAAATAAAGAATGGAACTGATTATCTGGTTGTATGTGGAACTACTGCAGAAACCCCAACCTTGACCGAACAGGAAAAAGAGGGCATAACCGATTTCGTGATTCAAAAAGCTGCCGGTCGCTTGCCTATTGTATTGGGAGTCGGCGGAAATAATACGAAAGCCGTAGTTGAAAAACTTACGAATTCCGATTTTAGAGGAGTTGATGCGGTTTTATCAGTTACACCATACTACAATAAACCATCGCAAGAAGGTCTATATCAACATTATGCTGCCATAGCCAAAGCTTCACCACTACCGGTAATACTTTACAATGTTCCGGGACGAACCGGTGTAAATATGCTGGCTTCTACAACTTTACGACTCGCAAAAGAATTTTCAAATATTTGTGCTGTCAAAGAAGCATCCGGAAATTTTACTCAGATTGACGATATTATCAAAAACAAACCCGAGGACTTTATGGTTATTTCGGGTGATGATGGTATCACTTTTCCTTTGATTACATTGGGTGCAGTCGGCGTTATTTCAGTAATTGGCAATGCTTTTCCCAAAGAATTTAGCCGTATGGTTCGATTGGCTTTGCAGGGCGATTTTGCGGGTTCACGTCAAATTCATCACCATTTTACCGAGCTGATTGAATTGCTTTTTGTAGAAGGGAATCCAGCCGGAGTAAAAAGTATGTTGGCGGTTATGGGAATGATTGAGAATACATTACGACTACCTTTGGTTCCCAATACCATAAAAACGTATGAAAAAATTCGAATTGTGCTGAACGAGTTGAATATTAAATGTTAGTTTCTAAATTTCCGTACCCTATTTTATCTTAGTGTAAGTTCTTTGGCATAGCGTCTTTTATCATGTTAAAGTTGAAATGAAGTATCTAAACTTCTATTTTTTGAGTTGATTTTGTTTCTTAAACTAACAAGAAAACACCTTAAATTACTTGGTAAATTGAAAAAAAAAATCGTATCTTAGATGTTGAAATCAGTTGAAAATTTAAGATTAAAACTCTATGGAAAATTCGACCAGTATAAAGTTATTTGAATCGAAAAAGATTCGGACGCATTGGGATGAAACCGAAGAAAAATGGTATTTTTCAGTCATAGATGTTGTAGAAGCATTAACTGATAGTTCTAATCCAAGAGATTATTGGTTTAAAATGAAGCTAAGAGTAAAATCGGAAGGCGGAATTGAACTGTCGACAATTTGTCGACAGTTGAAATTGAAAGCAAATGATGGAAAAATGAGAGAAACAGATGTTACAGATACAAAATCACTGTTTCGTATCATTCAATCCATTCCTTCGCCCAAAGCCGAGCCATTCAAGCAATGGTTGGCAAAGGTTGGTTATGAGCGGATGCAGGAAATGCAAGATCCTTCGCAGAGTTTAGATCGAGCGCGGACTAACTGGCAGAAATTAGGCAGAAGCGAAAAATGGATTCAGCAACGCATGACGGGTCAGGAAACTCGTAATAAGCTGACAGATTACTGGAAAGATGCAGGAATAAAAGAACAGGATGAATTTGCATTGTTGACCAATATTATACATCAGGAATGGACAGATTTAACAGTAAAGCAACATAAAGAACTGAAAGGCTTGAAATCTCAGAATCTGCGCGACCACATGAGCGAAGCTGAATTGATTTTCACTGCATTGGCAGAACTTTAGACTCGTCAGATTGCTGAAACGGACGAAGCAAAAGGATTAAGAGAGAATGCCAAAGCCAGCAAAAAAGGAGGTGCAGTAGCCAAAAACGCTCGTAAAGAATTAGAATCGAAAACAGGCAAAAGCTTGATAACGGGCGAAAACTTCTTACCTCCTGCAAAAGAAAAGAAAAAATTGAAATAAACTAACAATATTCTCCGTATGCTGACGGATTTGGGGTTATGAAACTAAATATTAAAAGAATTCCATTGTATCTGGTTTTGACAATTTTCGTCGGAACAGGTATTTTTTTGTTGTTACCTGCCAATTATTATGTTCACCGGGCATTGATTCATCTTATGCCTAAAATTGATCAATATACGATTTTTGAGAACCGTGTTGTCAAAGCCGACGATCCGCAACCATGGGATTTTGTTGAAAATGTTGAATCAAGGACAATTGCTCCCGAATTTGAAGCGGATTTTAAAAAATATGAAACAGTGGCCTTTGTCGTGGTCCAGCACAATCGGATTATTTTTGAACAATATTGGAAGAATTACAGTCCGCTGAGTTTGACGAATTCTTTCTCTATGTCGAAAAGCATTATTTCACTTTTGATCGGATGTGCCATTCACGATGGACAAATTAAAAGTGTCGATCAGCCGGTAAGCGATTTCTTGCCTGAATGGACTTCGTATGATGGAAAAGTGTTGACAATAAAAGACTTGCTTACCATGAGCGCTGGAGTTGACTGGGACGAATCGCACAATTCGCTTTTCTCAAAAACAACCGAAGCGTACTATGGCAAAGATTTGTGGAAACTAACTCAAACTGAAAAATTAATTGAAAAGCCCGGAGTTCGTTTTAAATATCAAAGCGGAGTTTCTCAGATTTTAGCATTTATACTTCAAAAAGCCACCGGGAAATCGATCTCTGGTTATGCTTCTGAAAAAATATGGACTCCGATCAATGCTGAGGAAGATGCACTTTGGTCACTCGATCATAAAGAGGGTATGGAGAAAGCCTATTGCTGCTTTAATTCCAATGCACGTGATTTTGCGAGGCTTGGTCAGCTTGTACTAAATAATGGAAAATGGAACGACGAACAGGTAGTTGATTCGGCTTACATTCGTGAAGCTACCACTCCGGCAACGTGGTTGAAGTTTACCCGCAGATTACGTGAAGGAGAAACAACATTCAGAGAACCAATACCTTGTAATTTTTATGGTTATCAATTCTGGATTGTAAATTATCAGGGTTTGAAAATTCCTTATATGCGAGGTATTTTGGGACAATATATATTTGTTATTCCCGAACTGGATGCAGTCGTGGTTCGACTTGGAAAAAACCGGGACAAAGAGTATAATGTCGATCAGGAATACACGAAGGATCTCGATTTGTGGTTAAAAGCAGGTATAGAAATTATTAATAGTTCGACTTCGAAATTAACGCCTGAAAAGGATTGAAAATGAATGAAATTTCACTTTACTAAAGTTTCAAACTTTGGTCGAGTTTTTTGCCAGAAAATCCAATATTCGATACATTTTAAGATTATTAGCTTCAATAATGAAATTTTGAGATAAAATTTGTTCTGTCGATTGAATGGATTCCGATTCAATCAGCTCATGCATTCCGTTTTCAACCATCGCCTGTAATGATTCACGGATTACTTCAAAATGGAATTGCAAACCCAAAACATTTTCCTTGTATAAAAACGCCTGATTCGGAGTGATATTGGAATGAAATAATCGTTTACTCCCTTCAGGTAAATCGAAAATATCGCCATGCCAGTGAAAAATGGGAAAAATGTTTTTAAAACCACTTAAGATTGGCAATGTTTTTCCATCTTCAGTAATTGAAATATCAAACCAACCGATTTCCTTCTGTTTATTTGGAAAAACCTTTGCACCGAGAACTTCAGCAATAATTTGTGAACCGAGACAAATGCCAAGAACAGTTTTACTTTTTTCAATCATTTGCCGGATAAATATTTTTTCTTTAGTCAGCCAAGGATGAATTGCTTCATCATAAACTCCCATAGGACCACCCATGACTATTAACCAGTCGATTTTATCTGGATCTGGAAGCTGATAAGATTCGTAAAACTTAGTGAACGAGGCGATATGATTATTTGTGGAAATCCAATCTTGAATACAACCCAATCCTTCAAACGGAACATGGGTAAATATGTGGATTTTAAGTCGTTTCATCTTTTATGGAATCTTTTATAGAAATAAGCTAATGTGAAGGTAGGAATAATATCTGTGAATGGAAGAATTTCTTCGGCGAAGTTTATTATTGACCCAATCTTTCCGGTTTTTCCACCAAAACTTAGATAAAAAATCAATGCCGAAACCGGAGCAAAGCCAATATCAAACCATTCACCCATTCCGGGTATGAAATAAGAAACACAGCCCAAAAGATCCATAATCAGACAAAATAATAAAGAAGGTTTTGGTTTCATACTATTCATTCATTGTTGATTGCCTTTTCCATAGCAATACTATCCGACGAATCGGAAACCGAATCATTCGTTTGAGTATCCGTTTTTATTTCAGTTTGAATTTTTGTTTGTGAATTTACAGGATGTTTAAAAATCAGTTTTACAGCGATTATTCCAATAACTACAAAAACCAAAAACCCGACTAAAAGTTTGTTACTTGTTTTCATAAATTTGAAATTAGATGATGAATCCCTTCATTTATAATGTTTTTTGTATAAATGAAAAAGTTGTCTGGCTCAGGCTTTAATGAATCTATTTTAGTGGATTCAGCCTGGATAGTTTTTGAATAAATAATTTCTGTAAACTTCATTTTCTTGTTTAAATTGCTAAAAAAACCAATGCCGACAATGATTATTACAACGACAGCCTTTGTAAATCGATTATTTGTTTTCATGTTGATAATTGATTATTTGTTATTTAGATTTGTTTTTCGGTTAGTCGGAAATAGATTAGTTTTTCGATATAAGTGCCAGAATAAGCAGGTAATTCATTATTGTATTCCCTTTTGACAATTCTTTAATTAATTTTAGACCATACAAATGTATTGGTTATAAGGTTCTTGTCAAATTATTTATTGTTAAATATATGTAATTTTATTCATTTGATTTAATTACTTGGAATAAATTCTCTACAGTTTGATTTTCAATTTTCAAATTAAAAAATTCAAAACTAAAATGATTACCTTTGTATACTTAAAGTAAAATAATTACAGTCAATTTAAAATACAGACAATGCATTCCATTTCCGAAAAACTGAACGAATTCGAACGTCTCCTTGATATAATGACCGAATTGCGTGCTAAATGTCCGTGGGACAAAGAACAAACCTTTGATAGTCTGCGTGTTCAAACCATTGAAGAAACCTACGAACTGGTTGATGCAATTCTTCAAAAAGATATGATGCATATTCGAAAAAAATTAGGAGATTTGCTTTTACATGTGGTGTTTTATGCGCAAATGGGCAGTGAAACCAATGATTTCGATATGTACGATGTTTGTAATGCACTAAACGAAAAGTTGATTTATCGTCATCCACATGTTTTTGGAGAAACGGAAGCTAACACCCCCAAAAAAGTGGAACAAAATTGGGAACAACTCAAACTCAAAGAAAAAGATGGAAATAAAACCGTTTTGTCAGGAGTTCCTATTTCGCTTCCCGCTTTAATAAAAGCGCATCGTATTCAGGATAAAGTGCGCAGCGTGGGTTTCGACTGGGAAGAACGTGAACAGGTTTGGGATAAAGTGCAGGAAGAAATAAACGAGTTTAAAGCAGAAGTTGCTGCAATGGACAAAGATAAAATGGAAGCTGAGTTTGGCGACCTGATGTTTAGTCTGATTAATGCAGCCCGATTATACGATATTAATCCAGAAAATGCTTTGGAGCGCACCAACCGTAAATTTATCAGCCGTTTTAATTATTTGGAATCGAAAACAATAACCATTGGAAAAGATTTGAAAGAAATGACGCTGGCCGAAATGGATGTGATTTGGGAGGAAGCGAAGAAAAATGAAAGAAGACCCCTAGCCCCTGAAGGGGAATAATACTAAACTATTATGAATAAATAGTTAATATTGGAAAAGGATTATATAAGATATTTTCTAAAGATTAAAAACAAAATGCGAACCAAAGTAATTCTTTTCAATGAACAGTTCCACTTGTAAAATACAAACCAAAACAACAAAACTAACTAAGTTCCCCTTTAGACGACATTATTATATATAATATTTTTTGGTAATTCATTGTATTTGTGTATCTTTGTACTTATTAATCAGCGTTTAAATAGCATTCATATTTGATTATTTTAGACTAAGTTTTATCAAATGTGTAATGTTTGTGTAACGCAAAGTGTAAAATAAGTATGAAATACATATCAATTATCCCTTACAAAAGTACCATTTTAAAGAATGGTGAACACCCGATTGTTTTGAGAATTACAAAAGACCGGGCCAGAAAATACATCAGTCTAAATCTTTCAACCTCTCTTGAACAATGGAACAATGAGTTTTCTCAGTTCAAAAAAGACAAACGCATCAATCCGGATCACGAGAAAAACAATGCATTCATCAGCAGTCAACTTTTAAAAGCCAAAGACGTTATTGATGAATTTGACCGCAACAAAATTGACTGGACACTCAACCAGTTCGAGACCGCATTCCTACATCGCTCAAAGAAGGGCAAAGTTAAGTCTTTTTTTGAGAATCACATACAGATTTTGAAAGAAACAGATCATAATGGCAATGCCCGGTGTTACGAAAGTACGTTGGTTATGTTGGAAATCTTTGACAAGAAGCTTGAACAAAGACTATTTTCCGAAATCGACATCAAGTATATCAGGGAATTCGATATATTTCTTCAAACCCCACGTGAAACGATTTGCACTAGCACAAAAGGAAATACCAGAATTGTACAACGCAAAAGTTGTTCCGGCAATACCCGTAAATACTACATGAAAGGATTACGTGCCATTCTCAATATGGCAATTGAAGTCAAGGAAGCAAGCCGTTCAACTTATCCTTTTGGAAAGGGAGGTTTTGAAGTAGCCAAATTAGAAGAAGAAACCGAAAAAAGATATTTACCTTCTAATTACCTGGTCAAAATAAAAAAAGATGTTGAATTAAAGCAAACTTCACAATACGCCCGAAGGTTATTTTTACTTTCTTATTTCTGCTATGGAATGAGTTTTGTGGATATGGCGCATCTTTCGCAGGGCAATATAAAAAGGCTTGAAGATGGTCAATACATTGTTTACAAGCGACACAAAACAAGAAACAGTAAAAAGGCTAAAGCCATTAGTATTAAGCTGACAGATGACATTCAAACGCTAATCAGCGAGCTTTGCAGTGAGAGAAAGCCTGTTGATAATTATCTTTTGCCAATTATCACCCGTGAAGGACTGTCCGGTGAAGAATTATTCAAATACATAAATAACAAATTGGTTAGTCTAAACAAATATCTTGAACAACTGGCTGTCGAACTGGGTATTGATGATATAAATCTTACTTCGTATGTTAGCCGACATACGATGGCCATGACCTTGCAAAACAATAATATTCCACGTGAAGTCATATCACAAATTCTCAATCACAAAGATTTGAAAACAACTAATACCTATCTTGATAGTTTTAACAGTAAGATAATTGACGAAGCTGTAAAGGTTTTGTAATAAAGATGTAATAAATATACAACAAATGCGTTTAAATTCCTCAAAATGACATGATTTTATCATGTCATTTTTTTTGCTATTAACCATTTTTAAACACGAAAGTCACACCAATAAATTTTGAAACAATGATTAATCGACAACTCACAGATTCTTTTATTAAAGATTTTGATTCATTAGCCGAAGCAATATATTTATGCTGGCATAATTCTTTTAGCAGTACAACTAATCGAACGGACGAGGTTATATTGAGAAAACAAATTCGTTCATATGGCTTTTACAGACACAAGAATACAATTCGAAAGGAACTTCCTTTAAGCCTTAGAAATACATTAAAATTTAGAAACCTTCTCTGGGTAAATCAATATACTGATACAATGGCAGAGGATTCATTAAGTGAATGTACTGAACACAATAAACAAGTAATCAAAGAAACTGAGACCAATTTGTTTGAATTCAAAAGTAGAACAGAAAGAATAGCATATGCAAATATTATTCTACGTGACATAGACAAAAACTGTATTCACAACAAGAAAGTGGAAAACTCTATACGAGATATCAGATATAAAGAAATATTCGAATACATATTAAATCATCATTTTATCTCTGAAGACAATGTTACAGTATTTGATGATGGTAGGCGTAAAATATATCCGATTTATGAACTTACTGTAAAGTTAATTAATCACTTTGATTTTATAGATAGATTGATTGAGGTGTTTACATGCTTCGGAATTAATCTGGTTCAACTAGCAGAGAAAGCAGGATATAATTTATACCTGTTTAATAACAACAAATCTCGATTAAATGACATCAACCAAAATGGTGATTTAGTACAAAAGATTATTCCAAAATTCAACTCCACACTTTCCGATGAATGTCTTATAAAAATAATGCATTACCTTTCTGCTAAAAAAAGACTAGATAGTCCTAACACCGATGTATGGTTGTTTTGGTTCAATAGAAAAACACTAAAAACGTACGAATCTCTAAGGTGGAAAGGAACCCCAACTATGCTATCAAATATTATTCAACATGTATGCGGAGAATGTATTTCGGAAACCATAAAAACAGCTTTTTGCACGAAGGATTATGTTAAGCCAACCCGAAAAGAATACGAAGTAAGCAAAATATATAAAGAATTAGAACAGTTTATTATCATCTCACATCAAAAAAACAGCTAATTTACCGACTCAATTACCGACTCCGAAAAAGCCTCATTTTGAGGCTTTTCTTTTAAAATACCGACCTACCCCGACCCACCCCGAGTCGTTAACGACCCTATTTTTTGTGTTGATTTCGTGATATATCCTTGTATTTTGATTATACATTTGCATTCAGGAAGACGATAGACTGCGCAGCTATTGGATCCCCAAAACTAAAATAATCATCATCATGGAAACAAAATTCCAACCAACAAACGACACTCCGTTAGCAGCTCTTACTATTGGCCAGTTTAAAGACCTAATTGTAGAAATGATTCCACCGCAACAAATCCAACTTTCCACTAATCCTGATTCCCCGGAAACATTCGGCAAAAAAGAATGCAGTGAGGTTACCGGCTATGCCGTAAACACAATCAATAAAATGATTTGTGAAAAAGCAATTCCTTTTTACAAAAGGAATGCAAAAGTCATTTTTAGAAAATGTGAGATTCAAGACTGGCTACTGGCAAACCGGATTCAAACAGTGGAAGAATTTGTAGTGCAAAAAGAGAATTCCCTTTTCAACCAAAAATTGAAAAAATGAATAACTATTGTCAACATTTTATGAAGCCAGTGTTGAAACTTGATATTCAGATGAATGTGCTTTCAAGTCCCCTTTAGGGGATTTAGGGGTCAACTACCAAATATTAACTATCCACTATAAACTAAATTCCATGAACTTCAAAGAACATTTTGAAAAGTTTGAAGCAGATATCCGCAAGAAAATGCTCGACGACGAAATCATTATTGAATCCCTTCAGGAAGTGAATCGGAAGCACTACGAGTTGACAAAACAGTTAGACTCACTTATTTCAGGCTTAAATGAAAATCGTAAAATCCCTGAAGATCCGTTCTTCTCAAATGAAGAATTTATGGAATTGATGAGCATTAGTGTTCGCACCTCTCAATTATGGCGTGATCAAGGCTTAATCGGATTTTCCCAAATAAGTGGGAAAATTTATTTCAAGCTGTCAGATATTCAAAAGCTGTTGGATGATAACTATCATAAATCCGTAAAAAAAGTCAGAAAGACATGAGTAAAGAAAAAGAATCCCCTTCGGACTCGGCAAAGCCTCCAGTGGAATACGAAATCATGCAGGACAAAAATACTGACTTCATATCTTTATTGAAAGCAGAAATAAAGGATAAATCAGTATCAAATGAGGTAAAAAAAACACCTTTTCCAACTTTTGGTCTACCCAAAATCATATTAGACTTTTCAAATGAAATTTCAGAGATATACGGTGTTCCTTTTGAATTCCCTGCATTAGCTGCCCTTTGTGCTGTAAGTGCATCGCTCCGGAAGAAATTCTGTGTTGATAGTGGAAAGTTCAAAAACTTCCCGCAACTCTGGTTACAGTTTGTATCACCTCCCGGGGTTGGAAAGACTGAGCCCGCTGCCGCAGCTTTCCGACCTTTGCTCAAACTCGAAAAATTGAGTTATGACCAATATCAAACTGAATTCGATCAATGGCAAGCTGAATGTATTGATGCAAAAAAGCTTAAAGAAAATGATCCTCGAAAGCCAACCTACAAACAATGTTTGGTAGATGATTTTACACCGGAAAGTTTGTATCAGACCATGTTTCGGAATGATGGAGCCATAACCTTGTACAGAGATGAGCTATCTGGTTGGTTTGCCGACTTTGGTCGGTATGGAAAAAGTGGAGAAATCAGCAGGTATTTATCAATATTCAATAATGCACAGTTTTGTATCAACCGGAAAAGTGAAGAACCACTCCAAATAACAGAACCCTTTATGTCGATTTGTGGAACTATTCAGCCCGAAGTTCTAAACGAAATACTAAGCAACAATAACCTGAAGGAAAATGGTTTTGCAAGTCGTTTCCTGTATGTTTATCCTGGTAATATCAAAAAACAAAAATATTCTGAGAAAATACCCGACATTTCAATAATTGACAGGTACGAAGAATTGATAAAGCATTGTTATTATCTGCCCAAATTTGAACAACCTCTAACACTTTCACCTGAGGCCAAAAGTTTATTTATTGATTATGCCGACCTTATTACCGACATGGTCAACAATTGTGCTGATAATTTCTTACGAGCAACCTATTCTAAAATGGAAATTCAGGTACTAAGAATATCACTTATCATACAAATCGTCAGAGGTATTTACAACAATATGGAATGGCAAAAATCTCAGATTTCAAAAGAAGCAATGCATTACTCCATAGAGCTTTGCAAATTCTTTACGGATAATGTTCAGCGGATAAGTAATACCGACAGTACTGTAAAAATAAACATTGCAGATGCTATAAAAACAATTCATAAAACCTATGTAATCAAAAATAAACAAATGTTTGCTGACGCTATCGGAGTCAAAAGGCAATTCATATCAAAACTATGCAACGAATAAAAAAAACACCCTAGTTGCGGAGTTTCGGTTGCGGTCGGCTGGAAAGCTTATCCAGTAAGCATTTCAGAACAAATGCACCGCAACTCACGGTAGAGACAAAGAAGCTTATCAATCCGTATTAGTTGCGGTACAAACATAGTCCAAACCCTTTATGGTAAAGAACTTCAGAAGATTCAAACCGCAATATCGTAAATTTGTTAATCACTAATCATTTATTACTAATCACTAATCACTAAAATATGAACTATCTCCAACCCTACAAAGGCAAATCTACACGTCATAACTGCCCCGGCTGTGGTGCAAAACTTAGCTTCACGCTCTATATCAATGGCGACACCCACGAACCAATCCATAAAACAGTTGGCAAATGCAATCGCGAAAGCAAATGCGGTTATCACTACACCCCAAAACAGTTCTTCATTGATAATCCGTCTTTTCTTTCTCCTCCCCTTGGGGGAGGATGGGTGGGGTCGCATGCCACGTCTAATAATAAACCAATCACAATAAAATCACCCCACCCTATAGGAACTATCCCTTTCAAATTCGTCGCCCATTCCGCCTCCTACCGCAGCAACTTCGTCCGCTTCCTCTGCGAATTCATGACCACCGACCAAATCCAAACAATAGGAGAACTCTATGTCCTGGGAGCAACGAAAAACAAAGAAGTGATATTTTGGCAAATCGACACAAAAGGTAAAGTCCGGACGGGAAAAATCATGCAATACAACCCCGAAACAGGCAAACGGATAAAGCACGAAAGCGGAGCAATCGATTGGGTTCACAACAAACTGAAACACTCAAAACAACTCACGGATGACTTCAACTTACAACAATGCTTTTTCGGTGAACACCTTTTGAAACTATACCCTCATGCCAACGTAGCCATTGTCGAAAGCGAAAAATCCGCCATTATCGCCAGTGTCATCATGCCGGATCTGATTTGGCTGGCAGCAGGTAATATCAACGGCTTATCTATTGAAAAATGTCAGGTGTTAAATGGTCGAATTGTTACTTTATACCCGGACTTAGGAGTTTTTGAAAAATGGAACGAAAAAGCACAAATGCTAAACTCTCCTTTCCCCTCAAACTCTCAAGAAATCCAATTCCTTTCTCCACATGGAGAAAGTACCCGAAGGGGGATAGAGGTCAGTGAGGTCTGGGTGAGATGCTCCCCACTCCTCGAAAATATTGCCACCCCCGAAGCAAAATCCAACGGCCTTGATATTGCCGATTATATGATTGCTCAACTACGTTCTCTATCCATTCGACCAGCCCCACAAATTGAAAGTTTTTATACTCCGGCTCTTCAAAACATGATAGACATAAATGCTGCTCTATTGATTCTGATTGACAAACTGCAATTAGAAGAGTTCTCTACTTCAATTTATCCCCAGAAGTAAATTCGTAATACTGCTATCAGTACAACCAAACTCCGACTAAAGCAAATCGTTTTGCGGTTTAATCTTTTTAAATGAGTACGCAGACTCAGATTCTTACGCTCTATATGATTGGTAGAATGAACATGCGTGTTATGCACTTTCTTTGAAATAAGGTAACGATAATTCTTCAGTTTGTCGGTATAAATCTTCTTAACGTTCGATAATTCAAGACTTCTGATAACCGATTTTAATGTTTTGTTGGTGCGTCTGCCTACATTAAAACTCACAACTTCTTTACTTTCTCTGTCCAATGCATACACTATCCAGCGTAGACATGATTTCTTACCAATATAGGTTCGCATCTCATCTACTTCATAGCTTTTCCCTTTCCGGATAGGCGGTTGGACAATGACTCGTGCTATGGAAACTATACGTTTCAATAAGGTGGTGACTGATATTCTCAATACTCTGGCTGTACTGCGGATTCCCAAACCTTCTTTGGTAAAAAGTATAATTTGCTGATTGGTATCTGGTTTACAGGCATTATATGAATAATCGGTGATAAATCGTTTACCGCACTCTTTACAACAGTAGCGTTGTTTGCCGGTTTTAGTTTTACCACTTTTAATCAGATTCTCCGATTTACATATTGGACAACTATGGCTAACGCCAAATCTGAAGCATGAAGGTTCCTTTTCATTCATATTGAGTCTGTTTTAT
>JBBRTR010000005.1:0-45812 GCA_038244215.1 Bacteroidales bacterium | reverse complement strand
GTAATGCGTGCTATTTATCTGAAAGGCAGCAGTGTAATGCAATTAAAACACGAACTCTTCGCGTTACTTGGATTTGCAGTATTTTTTAATGGTTGGGCGGTATTGAGCTACAAGAAAAATAGTTGATAATCAAGTAGTATAAATCCTCTAACTTATCATCATTTTAAAAATCCTCACCATTAGTTTTCCTTTCGTCAAAAATTCAATACGGTCATAATTTTTGGTACTTTTCAGAATACGTGGAACGAGGAATGCGGTCACGACATCACGATCTTCGGCCAAAATCTCGTACACTTTTTTAAACCGTTTGGCTTCTTCAGGAGAACGCGCATCATTCGAACTGTTTAGAAAATCTGTGCGTACCATACCCGGACTTAGGATTCCGATTTGTATCGAAGTTCCTTCTATTTCCTTCGAAACAGCTTTCGTGAAATAATTTACCGCACGTTTAGTGGTACCGTACAAACTGAGTTTATCCATCATTCGTCCATCACTTCCAAAACCTTCCATGTTGAAAATTTTCCCAAAACCCTGTTTCAACATAAAGTTAGCAGCAGTTTTTGTACCAATCATCAATCCGAAAATATTTGTTTCAATAATATTCTTAATATCCTCATTTTCAATATCTGTGAAAAGTTTATGAGATTGCGGAATACCTGCATTATTAATCCAGATATCGATTTTCCCGAAAGTTTCTACAGACTTTTTCACTAATAAATCGTGAGTCTCAGAATCGTTTACACTTCCGACAACGCCAACAACATCAGGACTTATTTTTTGAAGTTGAGTAATTTCTTTTGAAACCGTTTCATCATTGCGCCCATTAATAACAACCTGATGGCCAGCTTTCAGAAATTCCATAGCTAATCCTAAACCGATACCGCGAGTACTTCCGGTAATTACAATTGTTTTCTTTTCCATAATTTTTAATTTGAACAGACAAATGTAAATAAAAAGATTGAAATACTGGTTCTGAGTTATTACTGACAGTAAATTTTATTGCAAATTTGTTCAATTATTTTCGGAAAGAATTCATATTCTAAAAGATGTACTTTTTCAGCAATACTTTCGGGTGTGTCTTCAGGAAAAACCGGGCATTTTGCCTGAAAAATAATGTTTCCCTCATCGTAATTACTATTTACATAATGAATGGTAATACCCGATTCTGAATCGCCTGAAGCTGCTACTGCGTCATGAACATGGTGTCCGTACATTCCTTTTCCGCCGTATTTTGGGAGTAAGGCCGGATGAATATTGATGATTCTATCAGGAAAAAAATCAATTAAATTCTGTGGTATTTTTAATAAAAACCCAGCCAAAACAATACAATCAATATTGTTGCATTTCAGAAAATCCAAAACCTTATTTCCACTTAAAAAATCTTCTCTGGAAAATGTATAAGAAGGCACTTCCAGTTTTTTTGCACGTTCATGCACAAATGCATCCGGTTTATTTGAAATTATGACAGGAAAACGAAATTTCGGATTATGTGAAAAATACTGAATAATGTTTTCAGCGTTAGAACCGGACCCGGAGGCAAAAAGTGCGATGTTTAAAGACATATTGAATAGTTTGTTACTGCACACAATAGGATTATTTGTGCAAAAAAAGCATTTTTTTTCATCAAAAACGAGGTTATATCGGGATTTTTTGTTTCCTTTGCACCGCAAAATTATAAAACAATTTCTATTTATAAACTTAAAAACAAAAATTATGTCAGAAGTTGAAGCTAAAGTAAAAGCCATTATTGTAGACAAATTAGGCGTAGAAGAAGCAGATGTAACACCAACAGCTAGTTTTACGAACGACTTAGGTGCTGATTCATTGGACACTGTAGAATTAATTATGGAATTCGAAAAAGAATTCGGTATTTCTATTCCAGATGAACAAGCAGAAAAAATTTCTACTGTAGGCGACGCAATCACTCACATCGAAGCTTTACAGAAATAACTTATTCCACAATTTAATATGGAGTTGAAAAGAGTTGTAGTAACAGGTTTAGGCGCAGTCAGTCCATTAGGAAATTCAGTTCCCGAATTATGGGAGAATATTCAGAATGGAGTAAGTGGGGCCGGACCTATTACGCATTTCGATCCTTCTCAGTTTAAAACTCAGTTTGCCTGCGAGGTTAAAGATTTCGATCCTTTGAAATACTTTGATCGTAAAGAAGCGCGCAAATTGGATATTTACGCTCAGTATGCAATTGCTGCTGCAAAAGAAGCCATCGAAAACAGTGGAATGGATTTAGAAAAAATTGATAAAGATGAAGTAGGAGTTATTTTTGCTGCCGGAATTGGCGGTATTAAAACTTTTGAAGAAGAAATCGCTTATTACTACACACACAAAGAACAAGGCCCAAAGTTTAATCCGTTTTTCATTCCAAAAATGATTTCGGATATGGCTTCCGGTCAAATTTCTATCATGTATGGTTTCCGCGGACCGAATTTTTCAACATCATCAGCTTGTGCTTCTTCAACGAACGCACTAATCGATGCATTTAATTATATCCGTTTAGGAAAAGCAAACATTATCGTGTCAGGTGGTGCCGAAGCAGCTATTACACCCGGTGGTGTAGGTGGTTTTAATGCACTTACAGCATTATCTACCCGTAACGATGATCCTAAAGGAGCTTCACGCCCATTTAGTAAAAGTCGCGATGGTTTTGTAATGGGCGAAGGTTCAGGTTGTTTAATTCTGGAAGAACTCGAACATGCAAAAGCCAGAGGAGCCAATATTCTTTGTGAAGTGGTAGGTGGTGGAATGTCAGCCGATGCTTATCATCTGACAGCAACACATCCTGAAGGTTTAGGAGCAATATTGGTTATGAAACGGGCTTTGAAAGATGCAGGAATGAATCCTGAAGATGTAGATTATATAAATGTTCATGGAACTGCAACACCGGTTGGTGACATTTCTGAACCAAAAGCTATTTTAAATGTTTTTGGTGAACATGCTTATAAACTAAATATCAGTTCAACCAAATCCATGACAGGTCACTTACTTGGTGCTGCCGGAGCTGTTGAAGCTATTATTTCAGTTCTATCTGTAGTAAATGATATCGTACCTCCAACCATCAATTTTACTAAAGGAGATGAGGATCCGGATATTGATTACAAACTGAATTTTACCTTTAACAAGGCTCAAAAGCGTACAGTTAATGTGGCTTTATCAAATACTTTTGGATTTGGCGGACATAACGCAAGTTTAATTGTAAAAAAATACTCAAAATAAGTTTGTGTTTAAGTATTTCAATCTAAAAATAAGGCTCCTTTCGAAAGCTCGAAAAGAGCCTTATTTTTTATTTTACAAAGTTTTGGGCTTTTATCCCAACAAAATTGGATATTACCAATTGGCAGTCCGACATAAGTCGGTTTCCATTCCTACCGAAAACGGCCACAATCTGAGCAATGAACGTCTCGAATTTTTGGGTGATGCAGTTTTAAATTCCGTAGTCACTGATATTCTTTACCGTCGATATGAAAATCAACGGGAAGGTTTTCTGACCAATACACGATCCAAAATTGTAAAACGGGATTCGTTGAATCTTTTGGCGGTAGAAATTGGCCTAGATAAACTCGTTCAGGTTACAAAATACGTCAATGCCAATACAAATAACAACATTTACGGAAATGCTCTGGAAGCGTTGATGGGTGCAATTTATCTGGATTACGGTTACAAAAAATGCAAGTTATTTGTCGAAAACCGTTTGTTGAAAACATTTGCCAATTTGGATAAGATAGCAGAAGATGAAGTGAATTTCAAATCGAAACTGATCGAATGGTGTCAGAAACACCGCCTTCAATGCGATTTTATTTTGATTGAAGATACATTAAGTGGGGCAAACAAGCATAGTTTTCAAACCCGTTTGACGATTCAGGGAATTTCGATTTGTGACGCAACAGGTCCCAGCAAAAAGGAATCACAACAAAATGTTTCCCGCTTGGCATACAAACAAATAACTGACAATCCTGAATTTATTAACGAAATTATATTGTCAAATACTTCACTTTCCGAACAAGATTCAACGTGCGAAAATGCTCAACTCTGACCATGTAGCTGATTTTTTTTTGCTTATATCCTGACAAACCCTCTCTTGCACATATTTTATTAAAACGTGCAATTCTTCATTTTTTATATTTATCTTTGTCTTCAAATTATTATTCTTCAACTAATTAAACGAAAAAGAATATGGACAACCTTCATTTTTCTCAAATTGTATTTGCTCAGGCTAAAAAGTACGGATCCAAAACAGCCTTGTTTGATAGAGATGAAATAACAGATGAATGGACAAAGCTTTCCTGGTCTGATTTTGCAAATCAGGTCTCATCTATCGCAAAAGCATTTGTAGAACTTGGAGTTAACGAACAGCAGCGAGTAGCTCAATTTTCGCAAAATAAAGCAGAAAATCTTATTGTTGATTTTGCTTTGTTTGCCAATCGTGTTGTAATGGTTCCCATGTATGCTACTTCAACCGCTGCACAAGTTGAATTTCTAGTAAACGATGCCGAAATTGAAATTATATTTGTAGGCGATCAGCAACAATATGACATTGCTCATGAGGTAATGCAAAATTCTAAGTTTTTGAAAAAAATTATTGCATTCGAAAAAAATGTAGTTTTTGTAGCCGGTGAACATTCCATGTTTTATTCCGAACTTCTTGCGATTGGTGAAAAATCAACCAAACATTTTGAAGTTGAACATCGCCAGAATGAAAGTCGGGAAACCGATCTGGCCTGTATTTTATATACTTCAGGAACAACAGGAAATCCCAAAGGAGTTATGTTGCCACACAGCTGTTTTATCGAAGCAATGAAACTAAACACGAAACAACTAACAAGTCTTTCCGATTCCGATACCTCAATCGCCTTTCTCCCACTCTCACATGTTTTTGAACGTACCTGGTGTTATTTGTGTATTTTCAATGGTATAAGCATTTATATCAATCATCGTCCGACTGAAATTCAACAAACCATAAAAGAAGTCCGCCCCACTTTAATGTGTGCAGTACCGCGGTTCTGGGAAAAAGTGTATGCAGGAGTTCAGGAAAATTTATCAAAATTTTCACCATTTATGCTTGGCGTTGTAACCTGGGCGATTGCCATTGGTAAAGAATATAACGTCGATATACTTCGAAAAGGAAAAAAACCGGGATCTCTTCTCAAAATCAAATATTCCATTGCTGATAAACTTATATTTTCCAAAGTAAAAGAGACATTGGGAATTGAGAATGCAAATATGTTTCCAACAGCCGGAGCAAAACTTTCGGATGATATTACATTGTTTTTCAGAAGTATAGGCGTACCAATTGTTTACGGATACGGATTAACTGAAAGTACAGCTACTGTTTCCTGTTATGATTATACAAATTATGAAATTGGTACTGTCGGTTCGATATTACCGGGCGTTCAAGTAAAAATAGGAGAAGACAATGAGATTTTGCTGAAAGGTAAAACTATATTTCCGGGATATTACAATAATCCAGAAGCTACACATGCTGCTTTTAACGAAGATGGATGGTTCAAAACAGGTGATGCAGGCATTATAAAGGATGATAAAGTTATTATGACTGAACGCATTAAAGATTTGTTTAAAACTTCTAACGGCAAATACATCGCTCCGCAGGAAATTGAGACACGCCTTGGAGTAGATAAATTTATTGAACAGGTAGCTGTTATTGGAGACGAACGAAATTATGTCACAGCGATAATTGCTCCTTCGATTCCAACTCTTGAAGAATATGCCAAAAAAAATAAGATTCAGTATGAAAATCTGGATGAAGTATTGAATCTTCCGGCAATTCATGAACTATTTCATGAAAGAATCAAAGAGCTTCAGAAAGGAATGGCTGAATATGAAAAAATTAAACGATTTACACTTATTAAAAAGAGTTTTACCATTGAAACCGGTGAATTGACCAATACGCTAAAGGTTCGAAGAGCGGTAATTATGCAGAAATATAAATTGCAAATTGATGAAATGTATGCTAAATGACATATTTCTCTATAAAAACAATATGATTTTAGTAGATTTTCAAAAAAACACAGTTAAAGAATAGCAATTTCTGTGTTATATAACATATATTTTGTATTTTTGTAGCGAGATTATTTTCTATTAAAAATTTTAAACCAAACCATTATGTTATCAGGAAAAATTGGAACGAATGCAGGCTTAGTTTATGCCACATTGAAAAGCGGAGAATTAAATGTAAAAGCAATTAAGAAAGTAACCAAACTTGCAGAGAAAGATCTGAATCTTGCTTTAGGTTGGTTGGCTCGCGAAGGCAAAGTAAAATTCAACGAAGTTGAAAGCGAAACTTTCATTAGTTTGCTTTAATAGATTGGGAATTATATTAAAAGCGGGATTGATTCATTCATTTCCTGCTTTTTTATTTCTATAAAGCCAATTTTCATGAATTTTTATTTGAAAAAAATTTCGGAAATTCAAAAATTGAACGTATCTTTGCAGCCGCTTTGAGAGAAAAGCTTCAATAGATAATAGAGCAAAGAACCAAGACACAAGACTTTGGTATTCTCTAAAATAAGAAAAATTGCGAAAGTAGCTCAGTTGGTAGAGCACGACCTTGCCAAGGTCGGGGTCGCGGGTTCGAGTCCCGTCTTTCGCTCAAAACACAGTGTATCACGCCCGGATGGTGGAATGGTAGACACGAAGGACTTAAAATCCTTTGGCTTCACGGCTGTGCGGGTTCAAGTCCCGCTTCGGGTACCACGAATGGTGGCAAAAACCCTCATAATCACTCGATTGTGAGGGTTTTTTTATATATTAATAATTTTCTGCTGAAACATTGTTGTAAAAAACGACGATGGAGTAATATAATTATAAAGGCTATGCAGAATATAAAGCTTGACTCACTCAATCTTGATTTTAATCATAAACAAATAAAATAAAATGCGAAAATTAATTTTGTTCTCCTTTGCTATTGCAATTATGATTCCGCTGGTCATCCAATCATGCAAACCAAAAGGAAACGCATCTAAAAATAACGTTAGTGAAATTCCTTTAGATAGTGCGCTTATTGCTCCATTTTTTAAATCTTATCCTGAACTGAAAAAATACGAAAAGGAGTTGATTTCAATTTATCGAAACTATGATTTCCACTATATCTGGTTCGATGAAAAAGGCACCGTAGAATATGCTAGTTCGTTATACAGCAAGGTTTTGAGTATTGAAGATGAAGGAATTTCTTCAACTTTCCCTTATCAGAAAAATATTAGCGCTATTTTCAAAGATAATATAAAAAATGCGCGCGAACATCCAGAAGCGGAGTTGTTGATGACAAGCCTATACCTATATTATGTGGATGAGGTTTATAAAGGGATTGACCATAAAACCACCAAAAACATCGGATGGTTATTGCCACGAAAAAAGGTGGACTATAGCAGTTTACTTGATACTATCATCTCAGAACAGGAATTGCTGCACGAAAACAGTGAGGTGCTGTTTAGTCAATACTATCAGTTACGTGATGCTTTGAAACGCTATCGAGCTATTGAAAAAAACGGAGGATGGCATGCTATTGAGATTGAAAAGAATCATACAGCATATAAACCCAATGATTCCACCAAAGCGATTCAGCAAATCAGGGACCGATTGTTTATCACTGGTGAGATTAAAAATAATAACCAAAGTAATATTTACGATGCGGAACTAATGACTGGAGTCAAAACATTTCAGTCACGCAATGGCTATAAACCGGATTCTCTTATTTCAACTGAGCTTATTGAAGCAATGAATGTACCGGTGGGTAAATACATCAAAACTATCGTGGTTAATATGGAACGCTGTCGCTGGATTTCACCTGAATTATTCAAGGCTGAGGAATTTATTTTCGTAAATATCCCTTCATACAGAATGAATTTTATTCGGGGTAGCAAAATCGAATTTGATTCTCCCGTAGTTGTGGGCGATGAAATGAATGAAACTGTTATTTTCGCAGGGAAAATGAGTTATATCGTATTTAGCCCTTATTGGAATTTACCCATATCAATTATTGAAAAAGAGGTTAACCCGGGGATTGAAAAGAATAAAAACTATCTAAAGTCTCACAATATGGAATGGAACAATGGGCAAGTTCGTCAATTACCCGGGGAGAATAATTCTTTGGGTCTGGTAAAGTTTATGTTTCCTAACTCAAACGATATTTATCTTCACGATTCACCAGCTAAAAGTCTATTCAATAAGGAAGATCGTGCGTTGAGCCATGGCTGCGTTCGCGTTGGAAAGGCAAGGGAACTGGCAAAATTGATTCTAAAAGACGATAAAGACTGGACTCCTGCTAAAATTGATGCTGCCATGAATGCAGGTAAAGAAAGTACCTACACACTGAAGAGTAAAATACCTGTATATATTTGTTATTTTACAGCTTGGGTAGATGAGCAGGGTCAAATGAACTTCTATAAAGATGTTTATGGGCGGGATGAAAGATTGGCCACATTGCTGTTTAACACGAAATAAAGGAGGTCAAGGGTTAATAAAGTTTAGACAGAAGGTTGCTTCGGGAACTGAACTCCGTCAAAGTCATCATCCTATTATTGGTGGATTACGTCTATACATTTATAAAACCGCTTGCTGTAGTGTTCTGAATCAAGCTGGCTGATGGTAACTCCATAAGCTTTGCCTGAAGATGCGTGTATAAATTTTGATTTCATGCCATTTGCTTCGCAGATAATGCCCACATGTCCAATTTGACTGCTGTCGCGATAACCATAAAAGACCAAAATATCGCCTACCTTAAAATCTTCGGATTTTTGTGCAGCTCCTAAAAATTTATATTCCCTGGAAGCACGGGGAGTGTGGATATTAAAATGATTAAACACAAAAGAGACAAACCCTGAACAGTCGAATCCTGTAGGAGCGAAACCGGCATAACGATAAGTTGTACCAAGGTAATTTTTTGCAAAATCAATAAGATCCGATCTGTTAATATCAGCCAATCCTACAATTTTATTTTCCGCGACAAACTTAGGTACCTTGATTTGAGCTTGCAAACAATGGGTAAATAGAAATAATAAGGAAATAAAAGCGAGTCGATTCAGCATTTAAATGATTTAGAATTGGAAACTGATTGAGTATTTGATAGCTATGATTGAAGTAATGCATAAGTGTAAAACTTTCACTATCAACACAAAAATACTCTTTTAATTCGATATAAATTGAGTAACGGAAATAAATACTTGTTTTCAATATGAAAATTTATATACCTGGGCTTCCTGAAAAAATTTAATTCTTTTTCAAACACCACTAAAACTGGTGGCAAACACAAAGTATCTGACCCCAGATTTAATTAAATTGGTGCCTTTGACAATTATTCTCAACAAAATGCGTTTACTATTTAATTTAAACACCTAACTTTGTAAAATGAAGAAATACGTTTTCTGTCTCGTTTTATTTCTGCTTCCAATACTGAATTGGGCTGGTACGGAAAGCCAGTATCCTGCCATTAAATTGAAAAATGATATTTATTTCAATTTGAATTTATCGCAATACGGTTTGTCAAATGAAGTCTTTCAACTTGCTTTAACAGGCCACAATAAACTTGAAGCTGAAGGTCGGCTTGAGAATCCTCATATTTTAACTATCGTTGATTTTTCACAAACAAGTAAAAATAAGCGACTGTATGTGATCGATTGCTTTAAACAAAAGCTTTTGTTCAATACTCTTGTAGCCCATGGAAAAAACACAGGTGAAGAATATGCACAGCATTTCTCTAACAAAACAGGCACACTCAAAAGTAGTCTGGGTTTTTATGTAACAAAAAATCACATAATGGGTTCTAAGGTAGGGTTTTCCCTAATCATAGAAGGCATTGAGAAAGGATTCAACGACAATGCAATAAGTCGTGAGATTATTATGCATGGCGCCAGCTATGCGACCGAAGATTTTATCAGGAAGAACGGAAGGCTCGGAAGAAGTTTTGGTTGCCCTACACTACCGCCCGATCTCATTAAACCGGTTATTGAAACCATTGAGAATGGTTCATGTTTGTTTATTTATTATCCCGATCCCGTTTACCTCCACACTTCTTCTTTAATTAGCTGAAGAACCCAAAACTGTTTACTACTTGAATTAGACAAATCGTAGTCTGAAAACCTCTTTTAGCTACCGATAAATGCGGTAGTATTTCGATTCTTATTGTATATTTGTCAAGTACCTGGTATACCATAGAAGGGATTGCTATTGCTGTTTATTCGCATACAAAACATTGATTAACAGGCAAATAAAATTCATTAAGTTCATATTTCAAAAATCCCCGTGTAATCATAGCTTACATATTAGTCATTTTTCAACTTAAAATAGCAACTTTTTATTTTGTTTTCAACTTTTTTTGTATTCTGATATCTCTATGTGGTTAAGGTATAAAATTATAAAAATACACTCCTCAATTTTGATGCTAAAGCTAAATGGGACTGACAATAGTCAGAAAAAACAATAAGAAATATAAATTAAAGCATAGGCTTGCAGGAAAAACTATTATTTTTGATAATAATCTGTTTTTTGGCAGGTACTTTACATATTATCTGAAGTTTTTTGCCAAAAGTGTTGAATTTTTAGTGTTGATTTTTTTAAACAAAACAAATGAAAAAAACCATAGCATTTAACCCACTTGCAATGCCAACTTATGTGATGGCAAAACCTATCGGTTCAAGTTGCAACTTGAATTGTGATTATTGTTATTATCTAGAAAAGGAAAAACTTTACGAAAATCGTAAGAGCCTTCAAATGAGTGACGAAACGCTTGAAAAATATATTGAAAGTTATATTCAGGCACAACCTGTACCCGAAGTGCTTTTTACCTGGCATGGTGGTGAAACTTTGTTGCGTGATATATCCTTTTATAGAAAAGTCATTTCTCTTCAAAAAAAATACGGTCGTGGTAGAAAGATCGATAATTCTCTTCAGACGAATGGTACATTATTAACAGATGAATGGTGTAGGTTTTTTAAAGAAAATAATTTTCTGATTGGAATTTCCATTGACGGCCCTGAGCATTGTCATGATATTTATAGAAAAAATAAAGCAGGAAAACCGTCATTCCAAAAGGTAATGCATGGTATTGAATTATTGCAGAAACACGATGCTGATTTCAATACTCTTTCGGTTATCAACGATTATAATGTTGATTATCCAGTAGAAATTTACAACTTTTTCAAAGAAATTGGGAGTAAATATATGCAGTTCTCACCCATTGTGGAAAAAATTACTCAAAGTCGTCCGGATGGTTTAAACTTATTACCACCGAATGGCTTGGGCAGCGATGAAGCAGTTTTAGCTCCTTGGACAGTTAATGCCAAAAAATTCGGACAATTTTATATTTCTATGTTTGACGAATGGATTAAAAAAGATGTGGGTAAATATTTTGTTCAGCTATTTGATTCAACACTTGCAGGATATGTCGGTGAGCAACCCGGAGTTTGTATATTTGGAAAGACATGTGGTCATGCCACTGTAATGGAATTCAACGGGGATGTGTATGCTTGCGACCATTATGTTTTCCCGGAATACAAAATCGGAAACATAAAAACGCATACAATTTACGAAATGGTTTTCTCTGAAAAGCAAAAACGGTTTGGTGCTGACAAATTTGATACCTTACCAACACAATGCTTACAATGTGAATTTCTGAAGGTTTGTTATGGTGAATGTCCTAAGAATCGTATAATCAAAACTAAAACAGGAGAACCGGGCTTGAATTACCTGTGTGAAGGTTATTATGCTTATTATAAACATACAAAACCTTACATGGAATTTATGGCCAATGAATTGTTTTTCAAACGTTCGCCTGCAAATGTGATGGATTGGAAGAAGTAGATCCATCAATCAAAGATTAATCTGTAATTTATAACTCTATATTATCGTGTAATTGCCGAAATTTTTCGTTAATACCACGTCTACCTGCGACGAAGTTAGTTTAATTATTTTGTTTCTGCTCTTTTAGCTTGACAACTTTGCATGTGCGCACCTGATTAGCAAATTGTGCCTGAATCAGCAATAAACCGTCTGGTAACTCTTTTCCCACTGTAATTTCTTGATTTGTGCTGTATTGGTCTGATGTATAAACCTTCTTACCTATCATATCGATTATTGACAAATGCATGGGTTCGCTTTGTGCGGTCTTAACCATTACAGTGAGCTGATCGTTGAATGGGTTCGGATATGCGTCGATGCTGGTCTGTTTTTCATTGTCTTTAATTGTTAAAATATTATTTGGGATATTCGAAGGTGATTTTTGTTGTAATAACCAAGCATATATATCATTGCCAGATGAAAGATTATAGGTTTGTGTCCAAGCATCGTGCGCTACACCCGGATACAAAGTAAGTTTCGCTTCGGCATGTGGCTCGGGACATGCATTAAAAAGATGATTTGCAATTGTATCGTTCGCCCAAGGTGAAGTTGTATCTGATGTTCCATGAAAAGCCCATGTTGGCAGCGTTTTATTGCATCCAGCCGTTCTGGAAGCTTTGGTTCCATTTGCGGAAATAGGTACAGCTGCGGCTACTTTTTCGTTGGTTGGATATGCACCGATATAATCCCAAACACCATTGCCCCCACAACTTAAACCTGTAATAAATACTTGCAGGGTGTCTATATTATACGCTTTGCGAGCGAAATTAATAAAATTTTTTATCTCAGTTGCCGAAGGACAAAGATTATATTGACTAGTACTAGTGTGCTGTGGCATCAATACCACAAACTGATCTTTATACGTCCAAGAGTTATTTTTAATGATTTGTGGAAGTCCAGTGTTGTATATTTTGTATAGGTCTGTTGTACCATTCCCATTCTCACCACTTCCATGAAAGAAAAGTATAATTGGAAGTCTATGATTTGGATTGGTTGTGTAAGAAGATGGCAAATATTCTATATAACCATTAGCAGCTGTTGTAGTACCAAGAGGCTTTTCAGTTAATTGTCCATAAGCAAAACAAGAGACAAACAACGCGATTGTCAGTGATATTATTAGATTTTTCATGTTTTATAGAATTAGTAAATGATTATTTTTCATTGTATAAAAAAATTATTAGCTGATGTTGAAGAAGCTATAAATCGCAATTAGCTTTTTCGTTTTGCTATCTTAGTATGAATTTCATCTTAATATCTTCTTTTAATGTGCTTAGATTTACAATATAAATACCTGTTTGATTTAATTGGTATTCATTCTGTATGTTATTTCTGAAGATTCCTCTATGTACACATTGACCTGCAAAATTAAAAATAGTGATTTTACCTTGCAAATTGTCTTTCGTTTCAATAATTAATTTTGACTCCTTTTGATAAATTTTGATCTTATCATTCATTATTCCATTGATACCAGTTGTTTTTGAAAAGTTGATTTCATAACTTTTTGTACTTGCATTTTCGGCAGTAACTGTAATGATTGCTTTCCGTCCATTTGATTCTGTGGGTTGACTAATTATTACACTTGCAAAAGGGAAATTAGTATATGCATTCACTTGTGGTAAGGTGCTTACAACTAGGTCATAAGAAAGCGTGTTGGCACTGAAATCGTTTAACTTACGGCCATTTAACAGTATAGTAAGCAAATTGGCATCAGCGCTGTTGTTACAAGTAGAAGCAAATGTGTCGTATACAAAACCCGAAGCCCAACTATCCGTACGGTAAGGAGAAGCAGGCAATTCTGCACTATTATAGAGATTACAAATAGGGTTTTTAGCCCAGCCATAACGTGCTGAAACTGGTTGTGATACGAATGCACTTTTCAAAATAATAGTGCTATCGTTCAAAATAGTTGCCGTAGCAGAATTAAATTGTTTGTCGCTTGCAGCCAACACAAATCCTTTCAATATCGTATCCCCGGTTTTAATTTTCAAACCAGTTCCAATATTTTTAAACACAATTACGGCCGAATCATTTACAAAACTATAACTGCTCACCATTGGACTTTCGGCTATAATATTTTTGTTGTAGGTGTTTTTTAAAGCTATTAATGCTAAACGATCTCCAACAGGTTTTTTGTTTTTTGGATGTATACGAATTAATTCATCTGCATTGTTCGGATCCTCGTTGGTATCGATAATCACAGCCATACCGATATTGGGCACATTGTCCGCAGTAATTAGCAAGGCTTGTTGTTCGCGAAGGTCTTGCCAGTTACCTTCTTCATATTCCTGATTCACGGTTGGACCCATATTAGGCAGCTGCACATAATAGAAAGGCAGATTTCCCATTCCCCACAATGATCGCCAATCTTCAATCAGTTTTTTCATCATAAAGCGATATTCCAAAGCTCTTTTTGTATTGCTTTCGCCCTGATAGAATAAAAAACCTTTCAATGGAATGTTTATCAATGGATTTATTTGACCATTAAAATGGATGGATGGATAGTTAGCCATATTGGTCGGACTCATTGAAGCAATCCTTCCTTGCACTTTGCATAAATCTGGATCAGTGGTGATTTTTTGGTTACTCATCCATGTTTCCAATTCAGTTCCGCCACGATAAGACTGCACAATACCGATTGGAACCTGCAAATCGATATTTAGGTTGCGAGCAAAAACATAAGCCACTGCTGACACATTGTCTCCAACCACTGCACTATTACACACATACCATGAACCCGAACTTCCATTCACACGTTCCTGTGGTGTAGGATTGTCGAAATAACTAGCTCTGAACGAACGAATCATAGGGTAATTATCGGCTTGTGCAATATAATCAGCAGCCTCCAACATGTGACTCACCTTCTTTTCCATATTTGATTGACCTCCGGCTAACCACACATCACCGACCAGAATGTCGTCGAAACTTTGTGTGCTTCCTGCTTGATGGAGTAATTCAAAACTTAGAGTACAAGCTGTTGTGCAAACCAATTGTGAAGGCAATTGAATTTTCCATCGTCCATCCGCATCAATTTTTACTGAATCTGCAAAACGAGTGCCTTCGCGGTTGAAAACAACTTTTACACTATCGCCAGCTGCGCCCCAACCGTTAAATTTAAGCGGAGTTTCGCGTTGTAATACCATGTGCGAGCTGGTACTTTTTGGTACTTCTAAAAAATGATTTAACACAGCTTCGCCTTTAATAGATCCCCAGTTAGGAGCAACACGCACACCATCAAGAATAAAACTTCCGCTATTGGCACGTCCTTGAAGTGCAAACACACTCGCTCCAACATCATTTCCAGCATCCATAAGTGGGCCTATAGTTGCGGTAGCAGGTAAGTCGGCTGCTTTGAAATCAGGATTTACGTACAAACTCACTTTGTCATCAGTACCTGAACCAGTTTGAAATTCATACTTAACAACGACACAGTAAGTTGTTCCAAAAACATAAGGTATTCCAGACGTGTAAACTACAGGACCAGTAGTAGTTTTGGTTAAACCAAATTGAAATCCCGTACCATCAGCTTTAATATAGGTACGACCTCTAAATGCACTACTACTAAAAAAACCGATGAAATAATCACCTGTTCCAGCTGTAGATGCATTGATTAGAAATGAATAATAATATGTACCTGTTAACGAACCATCGAAGTTTTTTTGAATTCTATCGGAGGTAGGTACAAAACTAGCTCCTTTGCCAACAGATGCATTAGGATAATCAGGATAAGTTAATCCAGCATCTGAAACTACAACACGATTGGTAGAGGCAGTACCTACTGTCCAACTATTTTGACCTGAAACAGTTGATCCAGCAACAAAATCAAAGTTTTCTTCGAGAGCTAGCGTTTGTGAAAATATCGATTGACTAAAGATGAGTGAGATGACAAGCAAAAAACTTGACAACAAATGTGTAATTTGTGTTTTCATAATATTTTAATTTACATTGTATGATTTTAATTGAAAATTATCTGTACGAAAAGGAGAAGCAGGAAAACCATCTTTGTTGAAAAAATTAATATCCATGCTGTTAGCCCATGCGTATCGAACGTTTTTGGGATTGGGAACAGAATCTGAACTTAGTACGACTGTATTGTTGACAATAATAGCTTTTGCCGGATAAAATACTCCATCTAAGCCGCAAATGCTAAAACCTTTTAATTCCAAACTTCCATCAGAAGTAATAAGACCACCACCTATATTGTTGAATGATAATATGATTTGGTTTTGATTTATTTTCATTGATTTCAAATCGGGACCTTGATAAATGATTTTTCGATTATACACTTTTCCCAAAGCTAATTGAGTTAGCCGGTGAGCAACAATTTTCTTATCAGTCGGATGAATGTTTTTCGGATTACCCTGGTCGAAAGCCACAGCCATGCCGGTGTTTTTTACTTTTTTCGAAGTCAACAATTGAGCTTCTCGCAATTCTTCCCATTCACGTGTTTTGGTTTCAAATTTGGGCAACTGAATAAAAAGAAAAGGCAAATTTCCTTGTTCAAAACCTTTTCGCCATTCGCTAATCATTGCTGGAAATAAAGTTCGATACTGATAACCACGAGCTGTGTTTGATTCTCCTTGATAGAAAATAATTCCTTTCAAAGTGTATGGCATAAGTGGCTTCAGCATATTGTAATAAAGCGCATAAGGTCGCCTGAAGTTTCTTTCGCCCAATGGTTCTTCAGGTTTTTCAGCTTTTTTGAATCCTTTTTTGATAGAATCGTTATAAGCTTCGGTTTTATTCTGAAAATCTGCATATAATGAATCGTATTCGTTTGTCCGATAATTGTTAATAACACTGTCGTATCGTGCAACAATAGGTTTAAAATTAGGGTTGGAAACCAATAACTCTCGACTCATCCAAGCTTCGGCAGTTGTTCCACCAAAAGGAGCTTGAATAATTCCAATGGGAATATTGAGTTCACGTTGTATGTCCCGTGCAAAATAATAGGCAATGGCCGACATTTCTCCGGCTGTTTCGGGTGTACATTTTACCCAATATTGCTTCTCAATTTCTTGTGTTGGATAAATTTTGCGGGGTGCTTTAAAATAGCGGATATTTGGGTTATTGGCAGTGGGTATTTCTTCGGAAGCATGACTCTCACGGCGCAAAGCAAATTCCATATTCGATTGTCCGCCAGCCAACCATACATCGCCAATCAATATATCTGTCAGTTTAATTTGATCATTTCCTGCACTAATTTCCATTTCGTAAGGTCCACCAAATGGCATGGCTTGCAATGTAATCATCCATTTTCCATCTTTGGCTTTTGTTTTTTTTAATTGATGATTAAATTCAACCACAATTTCGGTATTATTGGCAGCATTTCCCCATATCTTTACTTTCGCATCGCGTTGTAGAACCATGCTGTTTGTAAAAACATCAGCAACACTTAGTTTTTCAGTGGCTTGCAGGCCAATATTCAGGCTGAAAACTAAAATCGAGATAATTATATATTTTAGGTTCGTTGATATCATTCTAATTTTTAATTTTTAATTTAAAAATACTTTTTAAGTTAATTGCAATGCCGCTTTGATATAACCCATTGCGTAGGCCATTCCGGCGTGCCAAGGTGCATCACAACTCATTTGTGGCGTATGGTCCGGAACTATCACACCTTGATAATTATTTTTTTTGAGAATTTTCAAAATCTTAGGCATATTCATATCTCCTTCGTCAATAAAAACCTCTTTGTAATGCGGTGCTTTGCCTACTGTGTTGCGAAAATGAATGTAGGCAATATCATTGTTTGCCGAATGAAAATCAGTAGTTTCGTACACATTACCTTCAGTCATTTCGGCAATTGAACCCAAGCAGAATTCTAGTTTATTAGCCGGACTTTTTACGCTATCAATCAATTTTTGATATAAATGTGGCTGATATACTAAGCGAGGTGTTCCACGCAATACAGGAACTGGTGGATCGTCGGGATGAGCAGCCATCACAACCCCTGATGCTTCGGCAACAGGAAGTATCTCGCTCAAAAACCAATGCAGTCTATTCCACAAATCATCGCTTGAAATTTGGCCAACTTTCAATTTGTCGCTTCCGCCACCCACATGCATATTCCAAACCATTCCGTCTGGAATAAAGTTCTCATCTATTCCATTCATGCCTACCGAAACTGCACTACCACGGGCATAGCTTTCTTTGATACGCCCGGCAACTCCTGCAATGGAAAAATTATATCCCATACACGGAATTCCTGCTTCGCCCATGTTGCGAATAATTTGTTTTAAAAAAGCTATTTGTTCATTTTTCTGTGATCCATCGAGCAAAACATCATACCAATGAGCAGGATTAAAGTTTTCAATTGCATACCATTCCAATCCATAGCTGTTCAATTCCGCTTTCAACTGTTTCATATATTCCACCGTCCACATAAAATCATCATCATGGTCGGCAATTCCCCAACCATCACCATCATCTATAGGTTGATCATCAGCTTGAGCACTTTTTGATTCTTTTTTAAAATAATCCACAAAATGAACAACTACATGTGTAGCACCACATTGGCGTGCAAACCTGTAATTCTCAGGCGTTAGCATGTGTTTATATAAATTAAAACCTAATTTCATTTTTGTTGCTGTGTAATTGTACTTTTAAAAATTTAGTTTAAAAACCAATGGAAATTCCACCATCTACCGGAATAGTAGCACCGGTGATAAAAGAAGCTGCATCCGAAGCTAAAAATACGCTTGTTGCGGCTATATCTTCTACTTTTCCAAATGCACCAAGTGGCGTACGGCCAAGAATCTTTTCTTTTCGTATTGGATCGCTTGCCATCGCTTTTGCAGACATTTCAGTTTCAATCCAACCCGGTGCAATTGCATTTGTACGTATATTGTAAACTCCAACTTCGACTGCTAAAGTACGCATCATTCCTATTAAACCAGACTTTGCTGAAGAATAAGCCACCACTTGTGGAATGCCAAACAACGATGCCATGGAAGCAATAAAAATAATTGAACCGGACTTTTGGGGAATCATGAATTTTTGTAGAATTTGAGAAGTCATTGCATGTACTCCAGTTAAATTAGTGTCAATTATCTTTTTGAATTCTTCAACAGAAGTATCTACTGCCCATTTTTTAAGATTGATTCCTGCATTATTTACCAGAATGTCAATTCTTGGAGTCATTATTACCAAACTTTGCATTAATGCATCATACGCTTTAAAATCGGTCATGTCGTGCACTAAATAGCTCACATTTTCGCCCAATATTTTGCAAGTTTCTATCAATGTTGTTTCTGTACGTCCAGTAATGATAACTTTAGCACCTGCGCCCACCAACTGTTTGGTTATAGCTAGACCAATGCCTTTGCCACCACCGGTTACCAAAGCTGTTTTACCCGTTAAATCGAAAAATGAATTATTCATAAAACTTAATTTTTTATGGCATGGTCTATTCGTAAATTTTTGCCCGACCATGCTTTCTTGTTTGTCCAATCAGCCTTTGGAGCTGTCCAGAATTCATCTGTGGCCGGTAAACCCAACGGTAGAAAAACTGCACAACTTAAATATAGACTTCCTGTAGAAATATAAGACTCGGCTACTTCGGGCTGATGTCCGCAAAATCCCAAAGTTAACCAACCGTTTTTGTCGAATGTTCCTTTTTGTGAAATTTGACGAGCAATCACAGCACTTAAAGCTGAGCGAACTTGAGCCGGAGAAACATGTGAAGGTAACTTTTTAAGCAAAGCTACTTGCGAAAGAGCGTGGAAAGATCCAAACCTGTACACCAACGACCGACCAAATGCAGGATAAGTTCCTTCGGGCGAAATCAATCTTTCCAATAGTTCGGCATGGCGCACCAATCGCTCAGTCTCTTTCTTGAAGAGTTCTGCATACTGAGGCGAAACATTTTGTACTGTTGCAAGCACATCATACATCATCGGGTGAATAACCAGACTATTATAGTAATCGAAATGGAAAATTTCTCCATCGCCATACCAACTGTCGCCTTTGTACCAAAGTTCAAATTTATTCAAAGCATAATCGATCGTTGCAAAATTACAATTGCCTGTAGCTTGATATAAAAATGCTTCAATAGTGGCCGAAAATAACAACCAATTGCTTTCATTTGGTTTTATTTTTCGGGTTTCTATCAATGAATTTATCAAGCGAGTTTGTGTTTTTTTATCCAATCTTCCCCAAAGTTGATTGGGTGCACGCATCAATCCTTCAGCTAAAAAAGCAGCATCAACCAATACTTGTTTATCTACCGAAAAGCTCAAAAAATCGGGCGAAGTAGAATCCACCGCATTTTTGAGTCCAGCAAGTGTCATTTGTATATATCGCTCACGTAATTTACCTTCTTTTGTATCATCAGCGCCTAATTCTAGCCACGGTGCAATTCCACAAACTGTCCTTCCTACTGCTTCGAGGTGCGTTACCAATTCACGATTTCGGACACTGCCTTCTTTGGTAGTTTCTACCGGCATATTTTTCTTCAATGTATTTTGACTTAAATTGAAAAGTACTGGTTCGGCAATTTTAGTCAAAGTTTTTATCCACAATTCACGGTCCTTATTTTCAGCTTTACAATTTACTGAAGTTAATTGGCTGGTAATTAAGATAGATACAATTATAAAATGGTTGAATTTCATTTTGATATGTTATTTAATTGACGATAACGCATAAGCGCTTCTACATAATAATAATCGGCATAAGTTAGAGGTACATCAACTTCACTGTTTTTTGCCATATAACCCACACTATGTTTCAAAATAAAGCCTGCATTTTCTCCTTTTTTGGCTAAGTATTTATCAGACGATAAACTACGAATTTGTTGTTCAGCAACGGAAATGTATTCAGACGAAAGATTCTTGGGTACAAAGGTACTTAATTCTACGAAAGCCGATGCCATAATGGCTCCCGCTGACGCATCTCTTAATTCATTTGGAATTTTGGGAGCGTTAAAATCCCAATATGGAATTTTGTCCTCAGGCAAATTGGGATGATGGATAATAAAATTAGCAATTTTTATAGCATGGTTTAAATATGCCATTTTCTTTGTTTCACGATACATCATCGTGAAACCGTATAATGCCCACGCTTGTCCACGCGCCCAAGCCGATTCGTCGAAAGCACCTTGATGATTAAATTTTGCTTTCGCCCCACCATTAATCGTGTCGTAATTTACCACGTGGTATGCGCTTCCATCTGTTCTGAAGTGATATTTGAGGGTCGTATCGGCGTGTGAAACAGCAATTTTATAGAAACTGCTGTCTCCACTCAGGTGCGTTGCTACGCAAAGTAGTTCCAGATTCATCATGTTATCAATAATCACCGGATATTCCCACTCCCGTCTATCCCATGATTTGATACAGCCTACCACTGGATTGAAACGAGTCGACAATGAACGTGCTGCATTTATGATTACAACTTTGTCAGCAGGTGAGGAGGTATAGCGGTAAGCATTTCCAAAACTGCAATTAATTATAAAACCAACATCATGATTGGCAGTGGTATATTGTTGATCTTTAACTCGCTGAGTCATTTCGTTTGCTGCTGATTTTACTTTTTCATCATTAGAAAAATGATATAAATACCAAAGTGTTCCCGGGAAAAACCCACTCGTCCACCATTTGTCGTTGGATGTTACCAAAGTGCCATCTTCACTCATTGTTTTTGGTAATTTATCTGGCATTTTTTCAACGGAGTGATACAAAATCATCGATTGTTCAGTCGAAAATTTTAAACTTTTCTCAACAATGTTTATTGTCGATTTTTGTTTCGCGTAGCACGAATTAAAGGTTAATGCACAGAATGTCAGCAATAATAGTTTTGATATTTTCATTAAAATGTAGAATTTAAAATGTAAAATTATTTTTTATAAATTCAAAAAATGTATCCCAATCATATCTGTCAGAATGTCCGCCTTCGTGCAATCTAAAACCAATCTGACCCTTGATAAGTGATTCGTTTGGTTTAGGCATTATGCCTGCTTCTAATCCTTTTTTATTCAGCAATTTATAAACGGGGTTGGCACCCACGCAAGCCATAAATTGACCTTTAGGATCTGTCCATTTATCGGTTGTTCCACTTCCAATGAAAACAGGTCGAGGAGCAATTAAAGCAATTAATTCATGTGCATCAACTGGTAATTTCTCCCAATTTCCAGCGTATTTCAGAAAGTTTCCGGCCATCCAATGATATAAACCTACGTCAGCAACATTATCAACATTTTCAGCATAATCACGCATGGACAAAGCAGCACCTCCTGCTCCCGAACAACTAGCATAAACTGCTGACCAGCGGTTATCCAAAGCTCCTGCCCACAAGGCTAATTTTCCCCATCGCGAATGTCCTTGCAACATGATTTTCGATGGAACGAAACTTGGGTCAGTTTGCAGATAGTCCATCGTTCGACTCAGTCCCCATGCCCACGCCGACATTGTTCCCCACGCATCCGGTTGGCGATCGCAACCTTTGTTCACAAGTCCGATAATGCCTTCGTGCAAACCGGCGCCACTATCCATTTGCAGCGAATCGGTTTCCACGGTTGCACATGCCCAATTGTTTTTCAGTATTTTATGTACCACTAATGTGTCGGTATTTCCATAATTCCCAATAGCGATTACTATCAATGGAATTTTTGCAGACGCTCCAGCTGGAATGTAAATTCGCATATTAATACCCGGAAAAGCATTAGGATAAGCAGTATTATCTATATGGCCTATCAGTTTTTTACAAATTATATTATTATTTATTGAGGTTGAAACTATTTGAAATGCTACTTTTGGAGTTTTACTAGGTATTTTTCCGTAAATTTCATTTTCAAACAAAGATAAAATTTCCGGCCTTCGTTTTTCCCACCAACTATTTTCTGTTTCCACTATTTCTCCATTTTTCAAAAGTAAAGGGTCGGACAATTTAAAATCATTAGCTTTGCTTTCGTCATAATTAGTCCATTTACCCCACGAGGAACGAACGTACATATTGTGTTCAGCATCATACCATTTATCGGAGCCTTCTCGCTGAGTCAGACCTTCGGGCTTGTTCTTATCCTCCTTTTCTGAAACTAATACCGGCAAAGTCAATCCTAATTTATCCAACATTTTCTGTCGATCGGCAGCAGCTAATTTTCTAAGCTCCAGTTTTTTAATCAGTACCTGTTTTTCTGTATTGGAAAGTGTGGTTTTTTCTTGCGCATTGAGGTGCTGAAAAATCAAAGAAAACCCAACAAAAAATATCATTACCAAAATCAGATGGTAAATGTTTATTTTTGAAATTGTTTTCATTCGATTTCTCATGGATATTATTTTCAGCAAAAGTCTAAAATATATCACTTAGTGAATGATAATATCGTCCAATTAATTACAAACTTTGTTCAAATCTCATATTCTAAGCTATTTTGATGTTTAAAAACAAGTAAAAGCGTTTTATTCCTCGCTGAAATGAAAACCTAAAGTAATGTGTATTGTTTTCACAAATACCGATTTGAACTATTTTGACGAAGTTCTGTACTTTCATACTATTTTGGGAATTTGTTTTTGCATATATTTGTATATTGAAAGGTCAGTCTTATTTAATTTTTAAAACTATGCGCACTCTAAAACGGATTTCTTTATCGTTATTATTCTTTTTCTTTGGTATTCAATGTTTTGCAGCCGGCCGTGTTCAGTATTCAATTAATGAATCGTGGCAATTTGCAAAAGGAGAAATGAATGGAAACTCATGGGAAAAAGTGAATTTCCCTCATACATGGAACACAACCGATGTGATGGACGATGAACCTGGTTATTATCGTGGTGTGGCTTGGTACAAACGCTCCATTGCTATACCGTCTGAATACAGCGAAAAACAGATAACTATCTATTTCGAAGGTGCCAATCAGGAACTTGAATTGTTTGTAAATGGTATAAGTGCCGGCAAACATGCAGGTGGATATACGCGTTTTAGTTTTGATGTAACATCTTTAATATCAGTCAGGAAAGATAATCTTTTTACTATAAAAGTTGACAATAGCTTTAATAAGAATATTCCGCCACTCACGGCTGATTTTACTTTTTTTGGCGGGATTTACCGCGATGTATATCTTATTGTCACTGCCAAACAACATATCTCAACAAACTTTTATGCTTCACCGGGAGTGTTCATTTCTACGCCAAATGTGAATGTCGAAAAAGCGACTGTTAGTATTAAAACGCTGATTAACAATGCAGCACCTTCCGTTCGAAAAGTGCGTGTGGAGCAACAAATTATCAGTCCACAGAAAACGGTTGTAATAAAAAGCTCCTCTACACTGAAATTAAGTCCAAATAGTCAGAATTTGGAGAATATCCAAACTTTGGAAGTGAAACAGCCCCAACTCTGGAGTCCCGATAGTCCAAATTTATATGCCGTTTATACACAAATTTACGATGCTAAAACCAATGAGCTATTGGACGAAGTGCATCAGCCTCTAGGATTCAGATGGTTTAGTTTTACGGTAGAGAAAGGTTTTGAACTCAATGGGAAAACTATCAAACTTATTGGTACTAACCGACATCAATGTTTTGATGACTTGGGAAATGCACTGCCCGATGAAATTCATATACGTGATGTTAAATTACTGAAAGCCATGGGTGGAAATTTTTTGCGAATTTCGCATTATCCACAAGATCCAACCGTGTTGGAAATGTGCGATAAATTAGGAATTGTTTGTTCTGAAGAGATTCCAATTGTAAATGAAATAACAGAAAATGAACAGTTTAGTGCTAACTGTCTGAACATGGCTCGCGAAATGGTATTTCAGGATTATAACCGTCCTTCGGTGCTGATTTGGTCATATATGAACGAAGTGTTGCTTCGCCCACCCTTCAAAGGCGACTCGGTGCGGAATGCCCTGTATTTAAAATCTGTCAACACATTAGCGCAATCCATCGAAAATCAAATTAGAAAAGATGATCCGTACCGATATACCATTATTCCGTTTCATGGAAATTTTAAAGATTATCAAGCTGCCGGATTAACTCAGATTCCACGATTGATAGGCTGGAACTTGTATTCAGGCTGGTATGGTGGTGTGTTTAGCGATTTCGGAAAATTTTTGGACGAGGTACATAAGAAACTACCCAACACACCGATGATTATTACCGAATATGGTGCCGATGTTGATCCTCGCTTGCATTCATTTGAACCCCAACGATTTGACTATACTCAGGAATATGCCAATTTGTATCACGAAGCCTACATAAAAGCCATTCAAGAACGAACTTTTGTGGCAGGTGCAACGATTTGGAATTTGAACGATTTTCATTCGGAAACGCGCGAAAACGCCGTTCCGCATATTAACAGCAAAGGAATTACCACTTTGACCCGCGAATTAAAAGACACTTATTTGCAGTATCAGGCAATATTATCGAAACATCCGGTTGTGAATATAGGCGAACAAATATGGAAAATCCGTGGTGGAAATGCCAACGAAAATGGAGTTTGCGTACAACCTGTAAAAGTATATTCAAATCTTCCGAAAGTGAAAATGAATGTCAATGGAAAATCAATAGGCGAACAAAAAGTGGTAGATCATATTGCAAATTTTGAGGTGGCTTTTGTAAATGGTGAAAATACCATTGAAGCCACAGGATTAACCGAGAAAGGATTAAAAGCAGAAGATTTTCAGAAAATTGATTTTCGCCTACTTCCACGAGATTTAAAAGATAGTAAATTGAAATTCAATGAAATAAATGTGATGTTAGGTTCGAAACGTTATTTCGAGGACAAAGCACTTTCTACAATTTGGATTCCTGAAAAAGAATATTCTCCCGGTAGTTGGGGATACGTGGGTGGGTCGGTTTATGGTAAGAAATCACGTCATGGTTTACAACCTGCTTCGGAATTAAATGTGAAAGTAACGACTATTGATCCGGTATTTCAAACCATGCGGATTGGATTAGAAAGTTTTAAATTAGACGTTCCCGATGGAGAATACAGCGTTGAATTGTATTTTGCAGAACTACAATCAAAAGCGGAAACTAAAACGCTTATTTACAATTTAGGAAACGATGCGGAGAAAGATAATTTTGACGAGCGAATTTTTGATGTGTCAATTAATAAATCATTGGTAATTAAAGAATTGAATTTAGCGAAAGAGTTTGGAGAACAACAGTCAGTGATTAAAAAATTCACTGTAAGTGTTGAAGATGGAGAAGGAATCAACATTCAGTTTAATGCCGTAAAAGGCGAACCGATATTGAATGCGATAAGGGTATATAGGAAATATTAGCTTCCAAAATCCCCCGAATGTGGACTTAAAGATTTGTTATCTAAATTACTAGCAAAATTTTTTATCTGAATTTAAGATTGAATATTACTGGATCCTTTTAAGAGCTTTTTCTATATTGTGATGGCGTAACACCATACAGTTTATGGAATTTCTTGATATAATAACTAGTTGACCCAAAACCTACTTGTACGGCTATATCAGCAATGCTTCGTTCCGGTGAATTATTGAGGTAATAAATGCTCTTTTTTAGTCGTATATTTACGATAAAGTCGTTGGGTGTTTGTCCTGTGACTCCTTTAAGCTTGTTGAATAAATTTGTACGGCTGAGCCACATTTCCGAAGCAAAAGTATTCACATCAAAATCAGCATTATCAATATTTTTCTCTACAATATTGATGGCTTTTTCCAATAGTTGCTGGTCGATGGAGTTTGTGGCAATTAATTGAGGTTCGCTGTCCGCTTGTGTGGCGTATCGAAGTTGTAATGCTTTTCGTGAGTTCACCAAGTTGTTACAGCGCGTTATCAATACCTTTATATTGAATGGCTTAACAACATAATCATCTGCGCCGGTAAGTAGACCCTGCACCACAAAGTCGGCAGCAGTTTTGGCAGTCAACAAAATGATTGGAATATGCGAGGTGTCGAAATTAGATTTTAATTTTGAGCACATTTCAATGCCGGACATACGAGGCATCATCACATCACTTAAAATTATATTGGGCTGATGTTTGCATGCTTTTTCAAACCCATCTATGCCATCCACAGCCGTAAATACTTTATAAATCGGTTCAAAAATACCACTAAGTAATTGAAGCAATTCATCATTATCTTCGATAATTAAAATGGAAGAATTATTTGCATCTACCACTTTTTGCGAAGCAATAATTTCAGCAATGAATTCCTTCTCAGGAGCATCCGATTCGGTCCATATATGTACGTTTTTTGATTTATCGGATGTTAGTTGTACAGATTCAAAATGAGTATTTCCCATGTTTAATTTTACATGAAACTTACTACCGACTTTGGGTTCGCTATCTGCTTCTATTTCACCACCATGTAGATTTACAATTCCTTGTGCCAATGCAAGTCCTATGCCTGAGCCTTGCGTGTTGGTCCAGTCGAGTGATGTATTCTCAGCTTGATAAAAGCGGTCGAATATTTGATGTAACTCGTTTTTATCAATGCCAATGCCATTGTCAATAACATATATATTTACATTAAAATCATTCGCTTCCACTCTTAAAATTATTTTTCCTTTGTTGGGTGTATATTTAAAAGCATTGGCCAAGAGATTGTAAAAAACCTTTTCCATTTGATTTTCATCGAACCAAAGCTTAATCTCAGGTTGTTTATATTCGAAAGTGTATTCTATTTCTTTGGTCTGAGCTAATTCTTTGAACGACATAAAAATCTCATTCAAGAAGGGAATGAAGTCGTTTTCGCTTACCTTTAGCTCCATAAAACCTTGTTCGTATTTCCGAAAATCAATCAATTCAGTAATGAGTTTTTTCATTCGATTGGCGTTGCGCATTACATTCAGCAATCGTCCGTAGATAGATTGTGGCACATTAGCCATTTGCATAATAACTTCTATTTGATTGATAATAAGGGTTAATGGCGTGCGGAACTCATGTGAAATATTAGTGAAAAAACGCAATTTGGATTGATTAAGATCTTCGATGTGTTTTTTCTCCCGCTTTTCGTATTCGAGCGAAGTACTGAGTTGAATTTTCGAAGTATAAAAACGAAAATAAACAATGGCTAAACCAATGAATAGCAAAATGTAAACGATATAAGCCAAAGTGGTTTTATAAAATGGAGGTAATACCGTGATTTTTATATTTTTTTCGGGAAAAGTGCCATTACCAATTGCATTTTTTCCTCGTATTTTTAGCAAATACGATCCTGGATTCAGATTGGTATAGGTGATATTTTGCTGGTAATTTGCATCTATCCAATCATTGTCGAAACCAACTAATTGATATTCGGCGTCTGTTTTTAAAACGTTGATATAGTTAGTTGTAGAGAATAGAATGGTAAAAACCGTATGTTCGGGTTTTAATACAATTTCCTCTAAATAAGGAAGAGATTCTTTCAGAATAGATTTTTCGCCCGGGCTGATGTTTTTGTTGTTCACTCGAATCCCGGTAATATTCACTGCATAATCAATTTTAGGCATATTCAAATCTTTTTCCTGAAACGACGCCATCCCGTTAACACCTCCCACGAAGACTTCGTTTTTGTCGGTAATATGAATGCTGTTTTCATTCAACGATTCAAGTGGAAATCCTATGGTACTATTGAGTAATTGTGCATGTTGCAATTCGGTGTCGACAACAGCTAAGCCAGCATTGGTGGATACATAAAGATAACCACCTTTCGATTCCTGGATATCGATGATATACTTGGATATCAAGTGTTTATTGAAATCTTCATTGGGCTCAAATGTATTATTTTTTTCGTTATAAAGATAAATTCCATCCCCATCAGTGCCTCCCCATAAACGTTTTTTGGAGTCTTCGTAAAACACTAACACATTATTCGAAAGTTCAAACTTTTTAATTTCATTGGTGCTTCTGTTCCAGCAATACACCATATTTGAATGTGAAAACCAGACACGATTTCGGCTATCAAGGTACAAATCAGGCAATTCGCGTTTACTTAAATCTATATTTTTAAAATGTGCGGTTTTACAGGTCTCTGTTTTCAGGTCGAAAAGACCGATTGAATTTTGAGTTGCCAAAAATAAAGTATCGTTACAATATACAATTTCACGAACATTATTGTTCGGAATACTATAAGGATTGGCAGGATTGTGTTCGAAAACCGTGAACCGCTTTGTTTTCAAATTCATTTTATTCAAACCTCCCAAGTGCGTACCTATCCATAAGTTGCCTCGCTTTTCGTCTAGCCAAAGCGATTTTATGGTGTTAGTCGACAAGCTGTTCGGTTTTCCGGTAGCTTCATACGAAGTGAAAGTTTGTGTTTGGCGGTTGTAATAATTAATTCCTCCACCATCGGTACCAATCCACAGATTTCCGCTTTTCTCTTCTACAATTCTACCCACCACAGGGCTACTTAGCGAGTTGGAGTTATTGCTATAAGCGCCATAAAAATTGAAAATTGAAAATTTAGGATTGTATAAGTCAATACCACCAAAATATGTGCCCACCCAAATTGTTCCTTGCTTGTCGTTTATAATAGCCCAAACTGAAGAGTTACTCAGTCCATGCGAAACCTGACGTTCGTATTTGTAGAACGAAAATTTACCTTTTTCAGCATTTAGTTTACATAATCCTGTATAAAGTCCAATCCAGTAATTACCGAAATCATCCTCGCAAATCGTTCGTACAAAATTATCAGGAATGCTTTCGGAGTCGGTGAGACTGTGTTTGTAGGAGGTAACATTTCCCGAAAAGTCAATTTTAAACAAACCATCGTAACGTGTACAAGCCCAGACATTTCGTTTGCTGTCTTCGTACAAATTGATAATGTCGTTTATGTTCCAATTCCTGACATTTTTACGGTTTTTGTCATACACCAGTAATCCTTCCGAATTTGTAGCCACGTAAAGCAACCGATCTTTTGTTTCGATGATAGATGTAACACGGCCTTTTTTGTCAGACAATGAAAAATAGAAGTTTAGAGGAGTTTTCGAAAGTGGCTGATAACTGAAAATAGAATCATTTTCTGCAAACCACAAATGATCCCGTCCGTAGTTTATAGTCGATACATCCTGTCGGCGTATGGTTTTAAATTTTTCGGTTCGTAAATCAAATGATACCAATCCTGATTTACATTGCATAAACAAGTAACCGTTTTTATCACCACAGACGGAACGTATATTATTGCCAAAGAGTGCGTCTGGATTGCCTTTAATTTGTCTATAAACAGTAATTTCGTTGCCATCATAACGATTCAATCCATCACGTGTACCAATCCAAATCAGTCCATGTTCGTCCTGATACAGTGAGTTGACCGAATAATGCGAAAGTCCGTTACTTACATTTAGATGTTCAAAGTACGAATTTTGTTCTGCATAAATAAAACTCAGATTTTTGAGAAACAACAGTACTATGAATAAAACTAACTTCTTCATTGAGTGTTTTTTTTAAAACGATACAATAATAATAAAAAAATCATCAAGTTTCTTATTTCCTATTATTTTTCTGAACTTTCTGAATTAATGAGCTATTAATCTGAACGTTTTTTTTATTTTGAAAATGAGTCAGAAATGAATTTATGTCAATCAAATTGACTCTCAGAAAATAAGTGAAAAAGAAAAGTAAGTTTAATTTAGGATTAAATTCTAATGAATTAATAAACCCTAATTTTCAATAATTATGAATTTTATATTTATAGCTTTCACTTTAAAATAATTAGATTTATCATCAAATCTATAAAAAATAAATCAATATAATCCCGGAAATAGAACCATTTATTTTTAAAAATGGAATTACATTTACATTTAGAGTCTAATTTGCCCGAAGTATTAAATGAGTCCGATCAATATGCTGAATCATTTACTAATAAGTACTTTATGTATATACATGTTTTAAATATTCCTGATAAATCATGCACTTAATTATAGATTTTCATTTTAAAATATACGCTTTGTACAGATTTACTATAATTCTGAATTCTTTTATTATAACTACAGCAATTAATACCGTATGTTTGCAGCGTGAATAGTTTACTTTAAATCCAACTATCAATTAAAAAAGTCATGAAATTAAAAAGCAATAGAACTAGCAGTTTTATTTTTTCGCCGAAAACAATTCGGGGATTTTTCTTCGCATTTTTAGGATTATTTATTTCCTTATCAGTAGTTGCACAGAATCGCTCCATATCAGGAACGGTAAAAGATCAAAAAGGTGAGGCACTTATTGGAGTAAGTGTAATTTTGAAAGGCTCTAACACAGGAACCATAACCAATATTGACGGCAACTACTCGCTGCCCTCAGTTGAGGAAAAAGGTTTGCTTGTATTCAGCTATATAGGTTATCAGAAGAAAGAAATAGCCGTTGCTAAGCAAAGTGTTATTAATGTTACTCTTACCGAGGACAATAAAATGTTGGACGAAGTAATTGTGGTTGGTTATGGTACGCAAAAGAAAAGCGACTTAACCGGTTCGGTTGTTTCGGTTAAAGCCGACGACATGAATGCTGTTCCTACTTCGAGTGTGGCTGAGATGCTTCGTGGACAAGCAGCCGGTATTGTGGTTACACAAAATTCGGCTCGCCCGGGTGGTAGTTCCGACATTGTGATTCGTGGAAGAAAATCATTGACCGGGGGCAATTCTCCTTTATTTATTGTGGATGGAGTTCCGGTAAACAACATTGATGACTTTAACTCACAGGACATTCAGTCGGTGGAAGTATTGAAAGATGCTTCGTCGCAAGCTATTTATGGTGCTCGTGCTTCCAATGGTGTAATTCTGATTACCACCAAAAACGGTGCAGATAATAAAACGGTAGTCGATTTTTCTACATACCTCGGCACACAACAACTAAAACGTAATTTTGATTTCTACAGTCCCGACGAATGGATACAGTTGAAACGTGAAGCAAATCGTGCTTATGTTGCAAGTCCTGATCCGTTAGATCCAACCAAGTCTATTTATACAACAACTTACCTTGGAGGTAATCCGGTAAATGGAGTTTATCCGGGTGATGCCTCTTTGTTCGGAAATATGTACCAAAATTTAGTAGATCGTAATTTTACCAATTGGGAAGATTTAATGATTAAACCGGCCATTCAGCAAAAATACGATTTAAGCGTTCGTACCGGTAATGACAAAACAAAAATTGCCGCATCGTTGGGTTATTTTGACCAACAAGGAATGGTGGCACCTGCCGCTTACAACCGTGCTAACTTACGTTTCAATTTGAATCAGAAACTTTCCAAAAAAGTTTCAATCGGTTTTAATACCAGTTATACATCATCGTATCGTAGGCAAGAAGATGGCAGTTTCAATAAATTTATTACTGAACCGCCTTTATTAAACGCTACTGATGCTAATGGAAATTTAATACCCATATTGGCCAATTCAAAATATAATCCGTTATGGAATAATCAGAATATGCTCAACGAACAAAAAGCAAATCGTTTGTTGCTCAATGCCACTTTTGATTGGGAAATTGTGAATGGATTAAAATATCGCATGAATGCCAGTTTAAATTCACGCGGCTCGGAGAATGGCATTTACTTGAACTCAAAACATGAAGCTGGAAGCACCACAAATGGTCAGGCAACATTACAAATAGGCGATACGAAAGATTATTTGTTAGAGAATATTCTTACTTACGATTATAAAATTAACGAATCCAACAAATTTGATGTTACTGTGGTACAAAGTGTGAATTCTATCATTGATACCAACACAGGGATGACAGGTTATGGGTTCGCGACTGACGATTTAGGTTATAACAATATTGGTGCATCAGCAAAACCTGATCCCATTCAACGCAGTGTAACACCACGTAATCTAGCTTCGTATATGGGTCGTGTGCGCTACAACCTTATGGAGCGGTATTTGTTCTCCGCTTCGGCACGTATTGACGGGTCTTCGGTTTTTGGTGCAAACAATAAATGGGGTATTTTCCCTGCTGCATCATTCGCATGGCGTGTTTCCGAAGAAGGATTTATGAAAGATCAGGAGTGGCTGTCTAATCTGAAACTACGTACAAGTTATGGTTCTGTAGGTAATCAAGCCATTAATCCTTACCAATCGCAGGGTTTAGCAAATACATATTTTATGCAATTTGGCGAAGGTGCAGCTTTTGCAGGTTACTTGCCGAGTTCACAACTGCCCAATCCGAACTTGAAATGGGAAACAACATCTTCACTCAATGCCGGTTTAGATATTGGAATTTTGAAAGACAGAATTTCAGGAACAGTTGAATATTATCATTCGGTTACCAGCGACTTATTAGTAAATCGATCCATCAACCAAACCACTGGCTATACTTCACAATTGGTAAACATGGGGAAAGTTTTAAATGAAGGTGTTGAAGTAACTTTGAATTTTATTCCTGTTCGCACCAAAAACCTGACTTGGACTATCGATGTCAATTTTGCAAGTAATAAAAATGAAATTTTGGCTTTGAATGGTGAATTAGATGCTAATGGAAAACCTAAAAATGATATAGCCAACAATTGGTTTATCGGACACAATATTGATGCATATTATGATTATCACTTTGATGGAATTTGGCAAACTACCGATGTAATTCCAAATTACGGTCCGAGTTACAAACCACAACCAGGCGATATTCGGGTAAAAGATGTAGTGGCAGATAATGTTATCAATGCAGATGATCAAGAAATTATCGACCGTGCTCCAAAATGGACAGGATCTTTGAGCTCAACTCTAAAATGGAAGGGTATCGATTTTAGCCTCGATTTTTATACCGTACAAGGAGCCATCAGATCGAACGCTTATTTATATGACCCCAATTCTGGTGGTGATTTACACGGAGGACTGACCGGTATAAAAGTGAATTATTGGACATTAGAAAATCCTTCTAATACGGCTCCTCGTCCACGTGATGCCACTATTCTATATTTTTCGTCCTTATCTTATCAGGATGCTTCTTATATACGCTTACGTAATCTTTCATTGGGATATAGTTTTCCAAAATCTCTTATGCGACCCTTACATGTTAGTAATTTAAGGATTTATGGTACTGCCACGAATTTGTGGACACAGACAAAATTTCTTTCATACAGTCCGGAATTAGGTGCCGGAGGTTATCCAGAACCTAAAACTTTCGTAGTAGGATTAAATGTATCATTTTAAGAATTTACAATTTTGTCATTTACGATTTAAAATTTAAGAAATAAAATACAAATCATGAAAAAGTTATTATATAGTATTTCAATCGCCTTGCTGCTTTTCGGACTTACTGCTTGTGCTGATTTTCTCGACGAGAAAGTATATACACAAGTCACCACAGATTACATTGAGTCTACACCTTCGGGTATGGCAAGTGCCGTATTGGCAATGTACTCTAAGGACAGAGAAATCTTTCGAAATGGGTCCGATACTGAAACTGCAGTTTGGGTGAATATGTTGATGGGTGATGACATTAGTGTGCCACGTGCCGGTGGGGGTGTGCCTCAGTTTGGGCGCTATTCCAACTTGGTGGCTACTACTTCAACAGTCGGTTTGGTTTGGAAACAAAAGTACGCAATGATAGGCTATGCCAATTTAGTGGTTGGTGCTTCAAAAAAAGTAGATATGACTGATCCAATTGCTATTCAGGCATTGGCTGAGGCAAAAGTATTTAGAGCAGATGCTTATTTTTGGTTGATTAGAAAGTTCGACCGTGTGTATCTAACCACTCGTGTTACCACACCACAAAACGTAAATGATTCAATCACATACAGTCCTGCTGTTCCTGATTCAGTTTATAAGCTTATCAACTCTGATTTAGATTATGCTATCCAAAATTTGTCGTGGTCAGTGCAACAAAAAGGTAGATTTACACAAGGAGTTGCTCGTCATATCAAAGCTAAAGTAGCTGCATGTCAGGGTAATTGGAAAGAAGTAGCCAATCAGGTAAATACGATTGACAAAAGTGGTCAATATCAATTATTAGCTAATGTAGATGATATTTTCAATGCCGGAAATTTGAATCATAGTGAAGCTATCTTGGTTTCACAATGGAGCAAAGGTACCGGAGGTTGGTTTCTAAATCTTTCGACACGTACTACATCCGGACATCGAATGCCATTATGGTTCACACCTTTGTATAATCAAGAACAAGGTATGACTATCGATTTTGCATCCGGAGGATATCCTTGGGGACGTCTTTTCCCAAACTCTCATTTGTTCAGTTTGTATAACAAAACAATTGACAAACGCTACAAATCTTTCTATAAAATGTCCTGGACTTACAACAATGCAGCTGCTGTTTCATCTCTTCCACGTGGAAAGAAATTGGGCGATACTATCGTAGCCGTAAATAGTGCTCAATATTTAAATTTACACCCAGCTTGTACAAAATTCAACGATTCATATACTCGTCTTACAGCTCAAGAAACGGAATCATTTAAAGATATAATCATTTATCGTTTGGCTGAAACTTATTTGATGGGTGCCGAAGCTTATTATCATTTAGGAAATGCCGATAGTACTGCTTATTATTACAACAAAACATGGGTAAGAGCAGGAAATACAGCTGTTGCTGTTGGTACAGTTACTTTCGATATGATAGCGGATGAACATGCACGCGAACTGGCATTTGAGGGTGATCGTTGGTTTTTCTTGAAACGTAATGGAATCCTTTATCAAAACGTGAAAAAATATGGAGGAGAGTTTTTAAAGAATAGTAGCAATGTGATACTAATGAACGATACTATTATTCGTAATAATATCCAGCCATTTCATGTTCGTTGGCCAATACCACAAACACAAATCGACATTATGGGAAAAGTAAATTTCCCACAGAATGAAGGGTATAATTAATTTACCCCCCAACCCCTAAAGGGGAATTAAGAGCATTTTGTACAATATAATTGTAGAAAAAGTGCAAATAAAATACGAGACGTAGCCAAATTAATTAACAAGGATTTAGTCGAAACATAATTGAATTAATGAAAAAGGTTTTCAAACATAGAATGGATTTAAAAAATAATACTATCCGCTTTCGGGTGGATAGAAACTTATTCCCTTTGCGACTTTTTGCGGTTTTGGTACTGTTTTTTTCTATGACATCGCTTGATGTTCATGCGCAAAAAGCTTCCAAACCTTATCATCCCATTCAGGTGGAAGGACAGCCGTGGGTAAAAAATAAACCAAATCAGCCGTGGAAATATTATTCTACAAGAGTAATTGATAGTTTAATAACCTATAAACAAGCGAATGATAAAGAAAATAAATACGGAAGTTTGTTGAGTAAAAAGACTACTGCAAGCGGTTTTTTCAGAGTAGAAAAACTAAATGGTCGTTGGTGGGTAATTGATCCTGAAGGATATTACAATATTCAACGAGTGGTGAATGGTTTCAGACGTGGAACTTCGGATTTCAATCTAAAACAATTTAATGAAAAATTTGGAACGAACGAAAAATGGGTTCAAACTTCAGCTTCTGAATTTAATAATATCAGATTTGACGGGACTGGCTCTTGGAGTACCGATTCTATTGTTCAGAAATTTAATAAGCAATCTGCTAAACAGAAACTTTCATTTTCCGTCAATCTAGGTTTGATGGGAAATTATGGAAAAAAACGTGGAGGAACATATCAATTGCCCGGAAATATTGGTTTTCCTAACCAAACGATTTTTGTATTTGATCCTGAGTTTCGTATGTATTGCGATTCGGTGATGCCAAAATTAGTAGCTAATTTTAAAAGTGACACTAATTTGTTCGGTTATTTTTCGGATAACGAATTACCTTTCGGACTTAAAAATTTAGAAGGGTATTTGAGTCTCAAAAATCCGTCTGATCCTGGTCGGTTGGCAGCTGAAAAATGGTTGACAAGCAAAGGAATTAGTGCTAATAAGATTACTGATACTGAAAGAGCTGAATTTGCAGGATTTGTAGCGGAAAAGTATTTTAGAATTGTATCTGCAGCTATCAAAAAGGCGGATAAAAACCATTTATATATTGGTAGTCGTGTGCATGGTGCTGCTAAATTTGTCGAATCCATAATGAAAGCTGCAGATAAGTATTGTGATGTCGTTTCTATCAATTATTACGGCGTTTGGACACCAGGTGAATCGCATTTGAGTAATTGGGCAAAATGGATGAACAAACCATTTATTGTAACTGAATTTTATACCAAAGGCATGGATTCAGGTCTTGCCAATACAGGTGGTGCAGGTTTTACTGTTCGTACGCAAACCGACCGTGGATTAGCTTATCAGAATTTCTGTTTAGCACTACTTGAAGATAAAAATTGTGTGGGTTGGCATTGGTTTAAATATCAGGATAATGATCCGACTGCCAAAGGAGTAGATCAGTCAAATGTCGATTCTAACAAAGGAATTGTTGACAACAATTATCAGTTATATAAACCATTAACCGATAAAATGAAACAATTAAATGAGCAGGTTTATTCACTCATTGAGTATTTTGATAAGTAGGGAAAAGTAGACGAGTAAACAAGTGAACAATCGGCCCCTAAATCCCCTAAAGGGGACTTGAAGACCTAGTCTTCATATTTTGAAGAAAAACAAATCTACATATTAACAATAAACTATTTAGTAGCTGCGTCTTATTCCCCTCTTTAGGGAGCTAGGGGGCAGATAACACAAATCAATCATTTAAAAAACAATTATTATGAAACGAAAAATTTTTACTTCAGTTATTTTATGTGCAATAATGAGTATGGGAATGGCACATGCCCAATTACTACTCGAAGAAAACTTCGATTATGATGCTGGTCGTGCATTGATTTTGAATGCAGTGGCAAGTTCAGATAATTTCGATGGAGTTACCAATTGGTCTACCCAAAGTAATTCTTTGTCTGGCACGAATTGTTTCAGTATTACTAATGCTCCACTTACTTATCCTGGATATGTATCATCGGGTATTGGCAATGCATTGAAGTTTAATGGTGATAATGGTCAGGGTCCTTTTAGACTTTTCCCAAAAAATATCCGCAATGACTCTACGGTTTACATTTCATTTATGGTAAATTTTCCAAATGCCTTAGTAACTGGCGGTGATTATTTTTTTGGAATTAAAATGGGACCTGGAGCTACAGATACAAACTGGGGAGGTCGTATTTTTGCTTCAGTAAATCCTACTTTTGTTGGAGAAGAAGTAACGATTGGTATTAACAAAATGAGTGGAGGTACTACCACTTGGGTTAATTCAAACACAGGACCTTTTTATGCTGCAAATACGACTCTATTAATGGTTATGAAATATAAGGTGGGTATATTGAATGGAACTAGTGCTGCTACAGAAGCAGGGAAATTTGATGATGAAATGTCTTTATTTATTAATCCACCATTGACTGGATTAGAGCCTGCAACACCAATTTTGAAGCATGTGGATCCTGCTCAAAATGACATCTATCGTTACACTTCTACTGGTACTGTTTTTGGTGGTGCACGCGCTATTTATCTCCGTCCTTCGGCTGTAGGAAATGCTCCTGCTTATACAATCGATGGAATTAGAGTTGGTTTAACTTGGGCCGATGTAATTCCTGCACCAAGTGGACTTAAAAGTACAACAGCAAATGATTTTTCGTACAGAATTAACAATAAGCAAATTACCGTAACGGCATCTGCATTCAATTACAATCAATATGAATTGATGTCGTTGTCGGGGAAAAAAGTAAAAAGCGGTTCGTTGGTTGATTCAAATCGCATTGATGCTTCTTCATTACAGTCTGGTGTATATCTTCTAAGCCTGAAAGGAGCTAAACAAGCTGCTGCAAAAATTATTATTCCTTAAAATTTACTACCACCAAGATATTCTAATTTGACATCTTGGTGGTGTAGTTTAATATTTCTATCTTTAAAGTATTATCTATGAGAAAATTCATTATTTTATCATTGTTCCTCTTTATCGTTTTTGAACTTGTAAATCTGAAAGCTCAAACAATAACGAAGAAATTATATCCACTAGATGATACTTACACCTACAGTGACAATACTATTCGCGGAATGGAACCATTTTTACGAACGTATCATTCTACGGCAGGAAGTCAGTTCAGACGTATTTCCTATATAAAATTCGACCTATTAACTTTGTCACCTTTTATTCAGTCAGCGAAGCTACGTTTGTATACAAGCGGATTCTCGGCAGGTGGAGATAATGCACATCAGTTTGATTTATATCCTGTCAAATTAAACTCTTGGGCTGAAGATGATGTTACCTTTATTAATTATATCGATAAAGTAGGTGCGGATATTACTACACCGCTTTTAGCATCGTATATTGTTCCTGCAGGTGCAGCTTTTACAGCACAGTACATTGAATTTAACAGTGCGGCTTTGACACAAATTTTGACAGATTCACTTTCTGCCGGAAAACGATATATATCTTTCCGACTTAGAGAAAAAAATGCAGTGAAAAATGCTAATGCGGCAGTTGTTGTCGATTTTCATTCGAAAGAACATACAAGTGGATTTTCACCAGAACTTGTATTGGAAGAAAAAAATATAGATCAACTCAAAGCATCCGACATCAAGGTTAACAATGTTATGATTACATCTTTTTCGGAAAGTAAATATCGGAATACATTTCGTTTGCCATGGAATGAAACTGTAATTCCAACTGTAACAGCTACAGCCAAATATCCTGGAACAACCGTTTCTGTAGTTCAGGCTACAAACATAACCGGTACTGAAGCACAACGAACTGCTAAAGTATCGTTGCAAAATGGTACTGATATACTTGTATATTCGGTCATTTTTGAATTACTACCGCCCCCGACAGATGCCCGACTTTCTGAAATTACAATCGATGGAAAACCTTACGAATTTTTCAATATAAATACAGCTAATTATACTGTGTTTGTACCCTACAGTTCTACTCAGGTACCTCTAGTTACACCAAAAACTTACGATCCGTTTGCTTCATTTCAGATAACATCAGCAACAGCTATTGATGCAGCAAGTTCTGCTGTAAGTCGTACTACATCGATAATTGTAACATCGGCAAATGGAGCAGAAACGAAGACCTACAGTGTTCTTTTTGAAAGATTGCCGGAGTTGGATATTGTATTGGCAATTGGACAATCAAATATGTCAGGTCGTGCTCCATACGATGATGTGGCAGGACCAATGAATAATGTATTCTTGCTAACACCGTTAGGTGAAATGGAAATTTCCGCCAATCCAATGAATAAATATTCTAATATTCGGAAAGATCTAAGTGTTCAGGGATTGGGTCCATCTTATACTTGTGCTACAAAACTACAAAATTATTTATCCAGACCTATCGGATTTGTAGTAAATGCTCAGGGTGGGTCATCCATAACAGCCTGGTATCAAGCAGGCCAACCGAATTATGATGCATCCATTTCAAGAGCCAAAGAGGCACAACGATTCGGGAAAATAAAAGCAATTATCTGGCATCAAGGTTCTGCCGACAATTCAGCAGGATTACTTGATAATTTTGTAAGCTATAAAACCAACCTGTCTAAAATGGTGCAAAACATCAGAACCGATCTAAATGATCCAGATTTGTTGTTTATTTGTGGGGAATTATCGGAACGACCTGAATTCGACCAATTTACATCAATTGTAATACAACCTGTGTCCACTTATATTTCAAACTCTGATTATGTTGTAACGGATGGAACAAATCTATTATCTGATGGACTACACTTTGATGAACCAAGCGTTAAATTGTTAGGAGAGCGGTATGCTGAGAAAATTATCGATAAATTATATAAAAACACGGAAATAGAATCGGTAAAAAAAAAAGAAATGCCACTTTATACTCAAGAAGGAAACCAACTAAAAATTCAAAATAAAGGGAATGCGATTTTATTAAGGATTTCTGATTTGATTGGACATATAGTATTTGAACAAAAGATTAACTCCTATGAAACGATTGTTTTTACTCTCAAAAAAGGTATGAATATTATCAGTTATTCAAATCTCAATAATGGAGAAAAAACAACAACAAAATTATTTATTCTATAAAGAACCAACTAAAAAATTAATATTAAATCAACCACTCATAACATTATTTTTATATTACTTTATTCGTTAATCTCTAAATAAATTGCATTTAATCTTTAAATTTTTCAATACAATGAAAAAACAACTAATATATCTTTCGGTATTGTTTGTCGCTCTAGTTTTCAGTACCTTTTCCGCAAAGTCTATTACTCGTACACTCTTACCCTCTGATGATACCTATACCTACAGTGATAACACCATTCGCGGTATGGAAACGTTGCTCAAAACATACCATTCAACTTCCGGAGCTCAGTTTAGACGAATTACGTTTCTGAAATTTGATATAAGCGCTTTGTCACCTTTTGCACAATCGGCTACGCTTCGGTTGTACTGTAATGGGTTTCCTACCGGTGGCGATCAAATTCATGAGTTTGATTTATATCCTGTTACAAATAATTCTTGGTCTGAAGACGATATTACCTATCTTAATTATGTAGCAATTGCAGGTGCTGACGTTTCGTCTCCTTTGTTGGCTTCTTATACTGTGGCTGCAGGAGCATCTTTAGCTTCCGGATTTATGGAATTTAGTAATCCGAATTTATTAAAATATATTTCCGATTCATTAGCAGCTGGAAAACGTTATATTTCTTTCCGTTTGAGAGAGAAAACTCCTGTAAAAGTGGTCACAACAGCTGTAGTTGTAGAATTTCATTCCAAAGAAAATGAAAGTGGCTTTGCGCCACAATTGGTAGTTGATGAAAAAGACGTAGAACCTTTGAAAGCGTCTGACATTAAAGCTAATAATGTTACAATAGTAGGTTTTTCAGAAAGTAAATACCGCAATGTGGTTTCTTTGCCTTGGAACGCTACCAATATTCCTACGGTGACTGCTACTGCTAAGTATCCTGATGCTACAGTCAGTATTACGCAAGCCACTTCACTTAGCGGTACCGAATCACAACGAACTGCCAAAGTTAGCATCCAAAAAGGAAGTGATATACTTGTTTACTCTGTGATATTCGAACTGTTACCACCTCCTACCGATGCACGCCTATCGGAAATTGATATCGACGGAAAAGCATTGGAATTTTTTGCAATGGATACAGATACTTATACCGTTTATTTGCCATATACAACTAACACTATTCCTGTGGTTACGGCTCAAACATTTGACCCAGATGCAAGTGTTCAGGTTACAAGTGCAATGGCTTATGAAGCTTCTGAACCTCTATCAGCGCGAACAGCTACACTCAATGTAAAATCAGCCAATCAAATAGTTAGCAAATCGTACAAAATTATTTTCCAAAAGCTTCCTGAATTAGATATTGTATTGGGAATTGGTCAATCGAATATGTCTGGGCGTGCGCCTTTTGCTGATGTAACAGCGCCTGTAGAAAATGTATTTTTACTAACTCCTGCAGGCGAAATGGAAGTCGCTTCTAATCCTATGAATAAATACTCCAATATTCGTAAAGATTTAAGTATTCAGGGTTTGAGTCCGGCTTATACTTGCGCTATCACTTTGGAAGCGTATGTGAAAAAGCCCATAGCTTTTGTTGTGAATGCTCAGGGTGGTTCGGCCATGTCAACTTGGTACCAAGCAGGGAAATCGAATTACGATGCTTCGCTGGCTCGTGCTAAAGATGCACAACGCTTTGGTAAAATTCGAGTAATTATATGGCATCAAGGAGAATCGGATATTTCGGCCGGATTGGCTGATAATTATGCTGGTTACAAAGCTAACTTAGTAAAATTAGTTCAAAACTTCCGTACGGAATTAAATGAACCAGATTTGTTCTTTGTTATTGGTGAATTATCTCAAAATCCTGACCGGGTAAATTTCAATACCTATGTGGTACGTGATGTGAAAAGTTATATTACAAATTCAGATTTTGCATTGACAGCTGGAACTGCTTTATTACCTGATGGAATTCACTTTGATGAACCAAGTGCCAAATTATTAGGAACACGCTATGCAGAAAAAATTATTCAAAATTTATATTCAAATACGGATACTAAACTGGTAAAAAAAAACGAAACGCCAACTTACACTCAAGAAGGCAATCAACTAAAAATTCAAAATAAAGAAAATGCAGGTCACTTACAAATCTATGATGTAATGGGACGAACAGTACTTGATCAAAAGCTAGTTGCAAATGCTACAACTTCAATGTCACTCACTAAAGGAGTCTATTTTATAAGCTTTTCAAATCTATATACCGGAGAAAAAACAACTACGAAAATATTAATGCAATAATAGAATAAATCTATTATTTAAATACTTAATTTACTAATCTTTAAATAAATATCAGTATGAAAACTAATTACTTAAATTTCAAAAATTCCGCCAGAGCAGCCTTTATAGGTTTCTCATTTATCATGGCAACGAGTTCTCTTATTGCAAAAGCAGAAACGATAGTAAAAACAACTGTTTTTGTTGATAACTTTGACCGAACTGATGTTACTCCGGGTGGTATACCTGAAATGACTTACACAATTGCTTCAACTGCAACTGCAACTGCCCCATCAATTGATGCTAGTGTTCGGCTTAAATTACCAAGTAAAGCGAGTTTACAAGGTGATGCTTTTGTAGGTGGAGGTTTAGCCGCATATTCTACTCCTTTTACTGCTAAATTAAGCGAATGTACTTCAGATTCATTAGTTTGGACTTTCAATGCACGACAAAATTATAACGCTCGTTTAACAGGGTTTTCGAGAGCGAATACTCAAAATGCAGTTGCCATCATGCTTTGTGCCGACAATGCTGATTTAACTGCTGCCAATGGATATGCAATTATCAATGCAGGTGATGCTGCGGGTCCTGGCGATAGTAAATTTTCTCTGGCAAAAGTTACTGGTGGATTAGTAAGCAATGCTAATATTTCTTGGTTGGCTACTGGTCAGACTGTCGGAAATACAAATCGCTCTTATATGAGTATAAGAGTAGTATATATTCCTGCTACAAACACTTGGAGATTGTACGAAAGAGAAGATGGAACTGTTAGTTTTATGGATCCATTGGATGTTTCAACTTTAGGCTACAATTTGTTAGGATCAGCTGTTGATAATACATTTACAAGTACAGCTATGACTTCGTTTGGTTTTACCATCAATTACAAAAGCATGTCTTCGGCATTACAATTATTGGTGGATAATTATCAGGTAACAGCTTATAAAACTGATACTCCTAGTGGTTTAAACAAAAGCAATTCTGATTTACCTTATTCTCTTTCCTCTTTGAATAAAGGATTTAGTATCAATGCCATAAATGCACAAGTGAATGTTTACAACACTTTAGGTAAACAAATTATTGAAAGAAATGTGAATGGTAGTACTAATTTTACGTCACTTTCAAAGGGTGTTTATTTGGTAAAAGTACAAGTGAACGGTCTAAGCTATAGTTCTAAATTTATAGTTAAGTAAGTTGAAAAATAAAGCATCCAAAGTCCTCCTGAAAAATATGATTTTGGATGTTTTTTCTCACATTTGTTTCTATATACTTTAATGAGAGGGCGAACTGAAAAAGTCTCTTCCTCACAAAGACACGAAACACAAAGCCCTTTGCATTTTTATAATATTTTTTTATCATGAACAGACATAAATTACTAATTTTATTGATTGTTTCGGTTCTATCAATAAATCTATCAGCACAAAACGATTACCAAACTATTCAGGTAAAAAGTAGTTATAGTGCAGGTTGGGGAACACAGCAAACCAAATTGGTTAGTCTGATACCAAATTATCAATCTGTAACTGATGGCACTGATGATTATACACGCTATGGTACGTATAAATATCTTCGCACCGACTCAACCGGCTATTTTTATGCTAAAAAAATCGATGGACGTTGGTGGATGGTCGATCCTGATGGATACGCAGGGATAAATATGGCTGTTACCAGCTTTACTTCGGCTGCCATACAGGACGATTACGATATTGTACGCCGTAATGGTTTCAATGCGTCAGGAAACTTCTTGTCAAGTGAAAGTCAGACAAAATCAGGCTATAATTTTATGAATTATTCGACATTTTCGTATACTCGACGCCTTAATTTCTTTTTGAATTATAAAAATGTACGAAAGAATTATTATACAACACCATCAGGAGTGCAAGGTAGTTTGGATTATATTTTAGTTTTCGATCCAAAATTTGAAGAATATGCTGATAATTTAGCAAACACAAATGTAACTCCTTTTGTCAATGAACGCGATTTATTGGGTTGGTTTACCGATAATGAAATCAATTTTAATCAAGATCAGCTACGCAACTTAGTGCGCGACTTGCCGGCAGGAGATCCAAGTCGCGATTCTGCATTGGTTTTCGCTTCTTCCAGAGGCTTGACTGAGGCTGATTGTGTTAGTTATAATGGCAATGTAACTGAAAGTATCAAGCAGGAATTCGCTGCCAAATTGGCTGAACGATATTTCCGCACTGTATCCGCTGCCATTCGTAAGTATGACCCAAATCACCTAATGTTGGGAAGTCGTTTGAATGGACGTCCACGTGCAATTCAGGCGGTTGTTAATGCTTCGCATAAATATATGGATGTAACTTCAGTGAATTTTTACGATAAATTTTCGCCGAACGAACAAATTGCCAATGCCAGTTGGACTGCTGATAAGCCTTGTATTGTTGGTGAATTTTATATTAAAGATATCAACGCATTCAGTGGTTCTCAGTCGGGTACCGGTTGGTATGTTAACTCACAAGCAAGTCGGGGTTATTTTTATCAAAATACATGTCTGGAATTGCTAAAAAATAGTTGTTTTATCGGTTGGCAGTATTTTCGTTATCAGGACGATACCGATTCAAACAAAGGAATTGTAAATTCAGCAGGAACAGAATATACGGGCATGACAGCTTATATGAACGAATTGAATAAGCAAGTCTATCGTTTGTGCGATTATTACGATGGCAAAAACCATAGACCTAACTTCTCAACCATAGAAAGAACCGTGAATGTAAGTGAAGATACCTATGTAATTCCGGGTGCAACCAATACATCTAATTTTGGTGCTGACACCGAATTGGAAATAAGATATAATACATTAGAAAGTAATCGTCGTGAAACTTTCTTGAAATTTGATTTGTCAGCAGTAAAGGATTTATTGCCTAATTTGAAACATGCTGAGTTGGTAGTAACCTG
>JBBRTR010000004.1:0-46282 GCA_038244215.1 Bacteroidales bacterium | reverse complement strand
TCAATGAAAATGACGAAGTAACTTTCGACATTGAAGAAGGAAAAAAGGGATTAAATGCAGTAAATGTAAAACTAGTTTAGTTTATCCATTATAAAGCAATCAAACTGAAAAGTCTTACGAAAGTAAGGCTTTTTTTATGCCGTTTTTTTCAAAATTCCGCTTTCTTTAAAGTGTGAAACATGTAACTTTCTTCTGAAATTATGTAAGTTTTCCCACATTGTATAACTATATCTTTGCATCATAATAATCACTTAAAAATAATATTTTAATATGAGAAATCTTCTTTATTTAATCGCGGTAATTCTTGTTATCGTTTGGGCATTAGGATTCTTTGCATATGGCGCTGGTTCTCTGATACACATTCTACTTGTGATAGCTATCATATCTATACTTTTACGTGTTATAGGAGGCAGAAATAGTTGATAAAACAATTTAAAAAAAAATGAAATGAAAAATTTAAAAATTAATTCAAAAACCAAATTTCAAGGAAAAATCACTTCGTTATTCATTATAATAACGATTGCATTATTTTCCTTCACTTCTTGTAACGGATATCCGGACGGACCACTGATCAGTTTGGAATCAAGAGCGGATCGTGTAGCTAATAACTGGAAAGTAGATCAGGCAATTGATAATGGCAAAGATGTTACAACCGATTATACACAATACGAACTGAATCTTACAAAAACCGGCACAGCAAGTTTAACAGCAAATTACAGTGTTTTAGGTGTTAAATTTAATTTTACAACAACTGGGACATGGTCATTCTTATCTGATTTTAAAAAGATTTCATTTGACTATGACAATGATAGCGCAGACGGTGTTTATGTAATTTTGAAATTGGCAGAAAAATCAATGTGGTTGAAAAAGGATGCCGGAACACTTGAATTACATTTAATTCCAAGATAATCAAGACTAGTAGAATTTGTTATTCAAAAGGGAAAATCAATGAATTGATTTTCCCTTTTTCCTATTTAAAATCGTTGGTCTACTTGAAATTAAAAATGCAGTTTATCTATAATTATTCCCTTTTTTGTTCGTTTAAGAAAATAATATTCAATTACCTATAAACCAACGACTAAAGAATCCGATTAATTATTGTATCTTTGCAGACAGAAAAAAGAAAATTGGACAAATTACCCACTTACAATCAATAATTAAAAACATTTAATGGCAAGATCGCAGAACACCTTCAACAAGCAAGACAACGAGAAAAAACGTTTAAAAAAAAGAAAAGATAAATTACAGAAAAAAGAAGAACGCAAAGCCAACCCCGGCGATAGCAGCTTTGATAGCATGATTGCCTGGGTAGATGAGAACGGCAATCTTTCAAACACTCCGCCCGATCCCACAAAAAAGATAAAGGTGGATGCTTCAACCATTGAAATCGGTGTTTCACGTCGTGAAGATGTAGCCGAACCAGCATTTCGTACTGGTAAAATAGACTTTTTCGATGATTCGAAAGGTTTTGGTTTTATCAAAGAAAATGGAACTCAGGATAAATTTTTCGTTCACGTTAAAGGACTTTTGCAAGAAGTAAAAGAAGGTGACACTGTTACTTTTGAACTTGAACGCGGATTGAAAGGCATGAATGCCGTACGTGTAAAGAAAATATAAGACATAATTTAAAATAATCTATCAACAAAGCTATTCGGGGAAAACTCTGAATAGCTTTGTTCGTTTAAACCTATTTATAAAAAATAACAGGCAAATATTCCTAATTTCTTTCGAATAAAATTCCTCTCAAAATTGCAAAATCTACTATAGAATGGAAATTGAAATTTCATTATTCCATTTATTTTCAAATAATTAGCTAAAAAAGAAAATCTGCCAATCATAAGCCTCTTTTCAATCAGCCGTCAACATCTATTGAACTTTAATTTTGTATAACTGTTTGTAGAATTATAATAATTTTCGAATCTGGAATAAAAATATTGGTTATTCAATTCCAGATGTATTATTTATACAAAATCATTACAAAATATGATCAGAATACACAACCGAATTTTTCTGCTGGTAGCAATAATCCTTGTTGGAACATTGCTTTCCTTTGCACAGGAAGCAGAAAAATTATCTCTTGATGAAGCAATTGAGAAAGCACTGCAAAAAAACACCGACATAATCAATTCAAAACTTGATTTAGAAATTACCCAAAAGAAAATATGGGAAATAACAGCTCAAGGTTTGCCGCAAATTAGTGCAAAGTCGGCTTATCAGCATCTTTTTGAGGTCCCAACCATAAATTTCCCGGGCACACAACTTTCGAATACGAATGTTCCCATTAATCCGACGACGGGAATTGGAACAATCAGCTCATTACAATTATCATCCGGTGAAAATATTTACCTCAATAATATAGCAGGAACCCCAATTTCCCTTGGAGTAAAGAATAATATCTCGACAGATATCACTGTCTCCCAACTTATTTTCAGTGGAAGTTACATCGTTGCTTTACAGGCGAGAGAAGCTTATGAAAATATGGCCAAACAAAACAATGAGAAAACAAGGCTCGATGTAATTGAAACTGTTGTGAATACCTATCACATGCTTCAACTTGCTGAAGAAAGTCGAAAGATACTTTCGCAAAACCTTAAGAATATCAATAAAACTCTCAACGATATTACAGAAATGAATAAACAGGGTTTTGTGGAAGTTACCGATGTTGATCAGTTGGAAGTTACAGCGAATAGTATCAAAAATTTAATGAATCAGATTGATAGTAATTTGGACGTGGGTTATCGTTTGATGAAGATTCAGATTGGCTTGGAAGATTCCACGAAAATTGAACTTTCAGATAAAATGGAATCGGGCGATTCACTTTTAATTTCGAGTATGAATCTGACTTCAGAACATTTTAACATTGACAATAATGTTGATTACAAACTTATTCAATCTTCTGAAAAATTTACACTATTGGATTTGAAACTTGCAAAATCAGCCTTTCTACCCACTATCTCAGGATTTTACAATCACAATATCCAGTTAAATTCGGCTGCGTTTAATTTCGCACCAAAAGATCTTATCGGTATCAATCTTAGTTTGCCAATATTCAGTAGTGGTGAACGGTTGGCGGTTGTTTCGCAGAAACGAATGACCTACGAGAAGGCTCAGAATACCCGTAAATTCGTTTCCAAAAGTTTATACATGCAAGCCATTCATTTCCAGAACGATGTAAAGCTAAAACTGGATATATATCTGAATCAGAAAAAAAGTAAAGAATTGTCCGATCAGATTTATCAACGAACCATGGAAAAATATAAACAGGGAATGGCTTCAAGTATGGATTTGATGACCATTCAGAATCAATATTTGACTAATTTAACGGCTTATTATCAAAGTATTTATGATTTGCAGGTTGCAAAATCAAAACTTGAAAAAATGTTCAACATCAACCCTGTTGCTTCAACAAAATAGCAAGAACATCGACATATAAATTCGAAATAAAAAATATAAAAAAATAAACAATGAAGAAGATTATATATTATTCATTAGTCATAGTTCTATTCGTGTCGTGTGGCGGAGGTTCTGATAAAAAGGCGGAACTCAGCAAACTAAAAGGAGAGCGTGATAAACTAAACACACAAATTTCTCAACTGGAAAGCAGTATCAATCCAACCGGTAAAACAAATGAAAAAGCGGTTTCGGTTAATGTTACTGATGCAGTGGAAAGTGTTTTTAATCATTATATTAAGGTTCAGGGAACTGTTGATGCTGATCAGAATATTGCTGTCAGTCCTCAAGTTGGCGGTGTTGTTACTGCCGTTTATGTTAATGAAGGGACGGTTGTCAAAAAAGGTCAGGTTATGGCCGTTCAAGATGATCAGGTCATGAAGCAATCAGTAGAAGAAGTAAAGACTCAGCTTGATCTATCCAATAATATTTTCACAAAGCAAAGTGCACTTTGGGATAAAAAAATAGGGAGTGAAGTGCAATATTTACAGGCAAAAACAAACAAAGAATCATTAGAACAACGACTCAAGACACTGAAAGAGCAATTAAAAATGTACAAAATCATCTCACCTATTTCTGGAACTGTTGAAAGTGTGCCTTTACGAGTAGGTCAAATGGCGAGTCCCGGAACACCAAATTCAACGATTCGGGTTATTAATATGAGTGTTGCCAAAATTACAGCTGATGTTTCCGAAGCTTATACCGCTTACATTCACGACGGTAATACTGCTTTAGTAAATTTGCCTGATTTTGATAAAGATATTGAAACAAAACTAAATTTCACAGGCAGGTATATTGATCCGACAAATCGCACTTTCAAAATTGAATGTAAAATTTCCACCAAAGATATTCCTCTTCGGGCGAATATGATTGCCTATATCAAAATTATGGATTACAGCAACAACAAGGCTTTCAGTCTGCCAGTAAATAATGTTCAGAATGATCAGAACGGCAAATTCGTTTATATTGCCAGTCAAAAAGGCAATAAATGGATTGCTGAAAAAAGAAGAATTAAAACCGGAAAAGATTATGATGGAATAATCGAAATTCTGGAAGGACTGAAGGCTGGTGAGAAAATTATTTCGTCCGGTTATCAGGATTTAAATGACGGCGAAAAAGTAGTTTTCTGAAGTAGAACCCCTAACCCCTAAAGGGGAATTAATACGAAGTATTTTAAATTTGAAATAGAAAAATTAATAGTTTCCCCTCTTATAAGCCCCCTTTAGGGGTTGGGGGTCACAGCTAATAAAACAGACTCATTATGTCGAAAGAAAACAAGTTTAAAGAGTTTTTTGCTACAAGTTGGGCTATAGATAACCGGTCGAGTGTATATGTACTTGCGGTCTTGATTACCTTACTTGGTGTGGTCAATTACATTACGATACCCAAGGAACAGTTTCCTCAGGTAATCATTCCTTATATTATTGTCAATACTCCTTATCCCGGAAATTCCCCTGAAGATATTGAAAATCTGATAACCCGTCCCATTGAAAAACAATTGAAATCACTGGCTGATGTAAAAAAAATTACCAGTAATTCTGTACCTGATTTTTCTTCCATCGTGGTGGAGTTTGATCCTGATCTTTCCATAGAAACAGCCAAACAGCGGGTTCGCGATGCCGTTGATAAATCAAAGAGTGATTTACCGACCGATCTGTCGACTCAACCCGATATTTCGGATATTGATCTTTCTGAATTGCCGGTGATGTACCTCAATATATCCGGAAATTATGATCTTGATAAATTGAAACATTATGCCAAAATTGCACAGGACAAAATCGAAGGGTTGAAAGAAATAACGCGTGTTGACATAGTTGGCGCACTCGACAGGGAAATTCAAGTGAATGCTGATATTTTCAGAATGCAGGCTGCCAAAGTTACTTTCAGTGATATTGAACGGGCTGTTTCCATGGAAAATATGACCATTTCGGGTGGTTCAATCACTAACAACGGTATTCGAAACTCGGTACGTATAAAAGGGCAGTTTGCCGATGTTGAAACGCTCAAAAATATTATTGTTCATTCTTCAAGTGGGGCTTATGTAAAGCTGACTGATATAGCCGATGTGGAAGACAGCCACAAAGAACAGGAAAGTTTTGCACGTTTGGATGGTAAAAATGTTATTACTCTGAATGTGGTCAAAAAGAGTGGTGCCAACCTCTTGGATGCTTCAGATAATATTAAAAAAATTGTGGATAACGAACTTGTCGGGCATGAATTCCCGAAGGATATGAAAATCACCGTTACCGGTGATCAAAGCAGGTTTACCCGCAATACACTGGAAGAACTGAATAATACAATTATTATCGGATTTATTCTGGTTACCCTTGTTTTGATGTTCTTTATGGGATTCACTAATGCCTTTTTCGTTGGTCTTTCCGTTCCGCTTTCCATATTCGTTGCCTATATGATTCTTCCCGGATTGGGTTATACCATGAACATGATGGTCATGTTTGCCTTTATTTTTGCACTCGGAATTGTGGTGGACGATGCCATTGTGGTTATCGAAAACACCCATCGGCTTCATAAATTCAATCCTGATATCAATATAGCAGCAAAAAAAGCTGCCGGGGAAGTATTTATGCCTATTCTGGCCGGGACACTCACCACGCTGGCACCATTCTTCCCTTTGGCATTCTGGCCGGGAATTGTGGGTCAATTTATGCATTATTTGCCTGTAACACTTATTATTACCTTGTTTGCGTCTCTTTTTGTGGCGTATGTTTTCAATCCGGTATTTGCGGTGTCATTTATGAAAAATGAATATGAAACCGATAAAAAGAAAGTCAGTTTTTGGAAAAGATACAAAAGAATCATCATTGTAATGCTGTCTTTTGCAGCTATTTTCTATCTGACCAAATCATTTGGGCTTGCCAACTTCCTTGTTTTCTGTGTATTAATGCTGATATTCTATCATTTTGTACTGATTAAAGCTATCAATGGATTTCAAGGAAAAGTTTGGCCTTACTTTATGCGGGTTTATGAACGTCAACTTAACCAAATTCTTATTGGCAAACGTCCTGTTTGGATTTTTGCCGGAATGATTGTACTTTTCTTCTTTACCATCTTCCTGACCGGAATTGTAAAACCTACCGTTTTATTCTTTCCGAATAATGACCCGAATAATATTTATGTTTATATTAAAATGCCCGCAGGAACGCATCAGAACGTGACCGACAGCATTACCAATATAGCTGAGGGACGTGTTTATAAAGCATTGGGGAAAAACAATACGGATGTTGAGTCCATTATTTCAAACGTAACCATTGGTGCGCAGGAACAGGGATTTGCATCTGCAGGTACTCCGTTCAATCGCGGGAAAGTATCCATTAATTTTGTTGAAAGCAAATTGAGGACTACAGGTATCTCTACCACAAAATACATGGATATTATCCGAAAAGAAGTGGCTGATATTCCGGGAGCAGAAATTACAGTTGATAAAAACAGGAACGGACCGCCAACCGGAAAACCGATTAATATCGAAATTACCAGTGAAAACCTGGAAGACCTTGTTAAAGATGCATTTGCTTTCCAAGATTATCTCGATTCGATGAGTATTCCGGGAGTGGAAGATTTGAAAATCGATTTTGATATCAATTCCCCCGAAATCATTGTGCAGATTGACCGCGAACGCTCTCAACGACTAGGACTTTCCACCGGTCAAATAGGTTTGGAAATCAGAACGGCACTCTATGGAAAGGAAATATCGAAACTGAAACAGGATGAAGATGAATATCCCATTATGCTGCGGTACGATAAAGCAACCCGTGAGAATATAAATGCACTTGTAAATCTGCAAATTACTTACCGTGATATGAATTCTGGCAGTTTACGAAGCATACCGTTGTCAACAGTAGCCACCATAAATTACACTTCATCGTATGCCGGTATCAAAAGGTTGGATCTGAAACGTGTGATAACGGTATATTCCAATGTACTTACTGGATATTCTGCAAACACGATTGTTCCTATTATTCAGAAAGAAGCAAATAAATTTCATTTTCATGAAGGAACAAGCGTAAAACTCACAGGAGAACAGGAAGATCAGGCAGAAACGGCCGGTTTTCTTGGAAAAGCGATGATAATTGCCCTTGGAGCTATCTTCTTTATCCTGATTACCTTGTTTAGAACAGTTAGCAAATCATTAATTATACTAAGTGAAGTCATTTTCAGTATTATAGGTGTGTTGCTTGGAGTCATTATTTTCCATATGAGTCTTGTTATTCTAATGACTGGATTAGGTGTTGTGGCACTTGGAGGAATTGTCGTACGAAATGGAATATTGATTGTGGAATTTATTGATGTCAAAAAAGCGGAAGGAATTCCTACACGTCGAGCCATAATCGAAGGAGGAAAAATCCGTATCACGCCGGTTATCCTTACTGCAACAGCCACGATGCTGGGACTGGTTCCATTGGCAGTGGGAATGAATATCGATTTCACCACTTTATTTACCGAACTGAATCCGCATATTTACTTTGGCGGAGACAATGTGATGTTTTGGGGTCCACTGGCGTGGTCTATTATTTTCGGACTGAGTTTTGCCACTTTTCTGACCCTGATGTTTGTTCCAGCTTTATACCAGTTGGATTATATTTCCAAGCTGAGAAAAAAGAGACGAAAAGTTCAGAAAGAACTTCGAAAAAATAATTCCTTACATTAAAATAAAATAGGGTCGGTTCAAATGACTCGATCCTGTTTATTTTCGTATAGAAAAAAAACGGATTGATTCATTACGAACCAATCCGTTCTTTTTGCTTACTGCCTACTGCTTACTACCAACTATTCCTTCGGTTTCATTACAACCTCCAATATATTTCCTTCTGAAACAAGTTTTTTCAAAGTGGATTGAATCAATTCCGGAGTCAATGCTTCAACCGAAGCTTTATAATCGGTTACCAGATTCAGTTTGTCCTGATAATAACGGTTCAAGGCACCTGACCACCAACTATTTTCAGCTAAATCTTCGGTATATTTTTTCAGCATGTTTTCTTTCACTTTCTGCAAGTCATCTTCACGTGGACCGTTGGCAACGATATCGTTCACTTCGGAATGAATCATGCCTATCAGTTTAGGTTGTTTTATCGGATCAGTATCGAACTGCATCATTAGTGTTGCTTCATCAATCGGTATATTATTGATACTTCCGCGAACACCGACTCCATACGAACCGCCTTCTTTTTCCCGAATACTTTCGATATAACGAATACTCAGGATATTGCCAATAGCAGTCATTACAGTACGATTTTCCATGTTAAAAGGCATAATACCACTGTAAACAATAAAATTGGAAGCTTTATTGATTTTCATTTCTTTTTCGAAGAAATTATCAACTTTCCCTTTTGGACGACGAATGCCATTATCGGTGAATTTTTCGGTTGTATTAGCCGATTTCAATCCGCCCAAATAAGTGCAAATTGCATCTTTAACGGCTTTGTTATTTGGGTCAACATTACCTGTAAAGATAAAAGTGAAACCTGCCGGAATAGCAAAACGTTCTTTAAAAATCGCTAAGGCTTTATCCTGATTAATCTTATCAAGAAGAGCGAGACTCATGATCACAGTTCTCGGATTATGATTGCTAAGCATTATATTCACCGAATCGGAAAATGCTTTTCGTGGATCACTGGCAATATTAGCAAGACTGGCTTTATACCCGTTCATCAATGCAGTGTACGCGTTATCATCTTTTCTGACGCCCGTAAAGTTGAGAAAAACCAATTGTAACATGGTATTGAAATCTGAAACTGATGAATTTCCCGAGAATCCTTCTTCATATCCACTAATAGAAGGTGAGACAGATGCAATCTTTCCTGTCAGTATTTTATTCAGATCTATCTGATTGTAATCGCCCAAACCATTATTCGAAACAATAGCTGTTGCCATTGTAGCCGAAGGAAGATCAGCAATATTCTTCACTTTTGATAAGCCACCCTGACTGAATGCCGTCATCAGAATTTCATCTTTTTTGAAAGTTGTAGGTTTAAAAATTACTTTTACGCCGTTACTTAAAGTCCATTCTGTTGTTCCTAAAACTTTATTTTCAATCGACTTTGATACTTTCCCTGCTTTTGGTACAGTTTTAATCAAGGGTTTGTTCAACGTTTCTTCAACAACCGGCTTGATATTCGCTTTTTTGGCATCTTCTACTGATTTTAGAATTTGTTCTTCCGACGGGATTTTTACAGCTTCTTTATCGGGAGCCATAATAGAAACTATCATGTTGGTATCAGTCACATATGATTGAGCCACTTGATTCACACTCTCAAGTTTCAATTGAGGCAACATCATCTTCAAGGTATTATATTCCCATACGATGCCTGGAATCGGTTCCTGATTCAGAAAGTTACGAACATATTCTTCCACTAAAGCACTATTTTTCTGATTATCACGCTCGTTAAATGCTTTTTCTATATTCTTCAGGTAATCTATTTTTGCTCGTTCCAGTTCGGAGTTTGTAAATCCGAAACGCTTGATTTTCTGAGCCTGGAGCAAAATAGCATTCAATCCTTCTAATTCTTTTCCTTCTTTCGGAACTGCCAACAACTGGAATGCATCTTCCGATTTCACCAATTCGCCATAATAGGCATAAGCTCCAACAAATGGGGCATCGGCTTGCTGAGTGATTTCATCAAAACGGTAACCAATCATCATGGAAATAAGCGAATTGATGGTACTTAACATATAACCTTGCATCGACACTTTGACATTGTCAGGAAGTTTAGCATGTTTGTATACCAGTTCGATGCGGGTCATTCGAGCTTCCTTATCTTTCACCACCGAAACAATTGGTTTCTCATTATCCGAAATAGGGAAAATGGTTCTTTCGGCCGGATCTACGGGTTTGGGAATATCGGTAAACATACTTTTTATTTTAGCTTCTATTGTGTCAACGTTTATGTCACCAACAATAAGTATAGCCTGCAAATCGGGACGATACCATTTTTTATAAAAATCACGGATTGTATTATGTGCAAAATTATTAATGATGGCAGTATCACCGATTACATCACGTTTGGCATATTGAGAACCGGGATATTTCAGTTTATTTGATTCCTTCCACATACGTCGGTCTGCACCTGCTCCCTGTCGCCATTCTTCACGGATTACTCCGCGTTCGGCATCAATTTCTGAACCTTGGAGCGAAATAAAACTGGACCAATCATGTAAAACCAATAAAGCACTGTCAATAATTCCAACGCGAACTGTTGGGACATCCGACAAATTATAAACCGTTTCATCTAATGATGTATGAGCATTGATATCGGCTCCGAATTTCACACCAACAGTTTCAAGGTAATTAATTATTCCTTTCCCGGGAAAATTCTTTGTCCCGTTAAACGCCATATGTTCCAAAAAATGAGCCAGTCCATTCTGATTGTCATTTTCGAGAATTGCCCCCACATTCTGGGCAATATAAAACTCTGCCCGCTGTTTGGGCTCCTTATTAGCTCGTATATAATACGTTATACCGTTGTCTAACTTTCCGTATCGCACATTGGGGTCAATCGGAAGAGGTTGCACTTGTTGAGCTACAGCGGTTATTGCAAAAAGTGCAAATAAAACAAACGAGACCATTCTGAAAAGATTTTTTTTCATACTCATTATTTTTATTGGTGAATTATGTCATTCGAGAATCAAAATACGGTGTATCTTGAATTATTGATATACAAAGAAAGTATTATTTCCTGAATTAACAAAATTATTATAGTGTTTTTCGACAAATTATGATTTTATCTTTACGTTTTGTATGAATGCCAGTATTTTAAAATTAATTCCACTCCTAAAGATAAGTGATTGAATTTGTTATACAGTTATTTAAAACAAGATAGTTATTCTATACAAAATGATACTCAGCAAATAAAATAACTGAAACAATTTATATTTGGAAAATATATTGTATAATTGCACTTGAATAAAATTCAAATAAGTAACAATATGTTATTCTCAAAAGCTAACCAATCGATAGAATTAATTGATAAATTTCAAACTGTGTTGATCAGAGTTTACAACTTTTCAAAGAAGGAGTGAAACTACCTATACTAATAATACGGAAGGAGTTGTAAACTTCGACTACCTGCGAGCCATCAAGCATTATCAGGATTATTAATAAACTATTCCCAAATTAAATTAGCAAATTATCCCATTATATTATGGCACAAGAAATAGAAAGAAAATTTCTGGTAACCGGTGATTTTAAAAAAGAAGCGCACAAAGAAATACGTATTACTCAAGGTTATTTGTCATCAGTTCCGGAACGAAATGTACGAGTGAGAATTAAAGGGAATCGGGGATTTATTACAATTAAAGGGATAGGTAATGCTTCAGGAGCAAGTAGGTACGAATGGGAAAAAGAAATTCCTGTTTCCGAAGTAGAAGCTCTCCTTGATTTGTGTGAACCCGGCGTTATTAATAAAACCCGCTATCTTGTAAAATCAGGTGAACACATTTTCGAAGTAGATGAATTTTATGGTGATAATCAAGGCTTAACTATTGCCGAAGTAGAGTTAAGTCTTGAAAATGAACATTTTGTAAAACCATCATGGATTGGCCAGGAAGTAACAGGAGATGTGAAGTACTACAACTCAATGTTGATGAAAAATCCATTTAAAAACTGGTAAATGAAAAAAATGAAGAATGAAATCTTACAACTGAATCAAACCTCAAAAGAGAATTCAGGGGACAAGGTTTACTATTGAAATCAGAAAGGTTTGTATGAAATTACATATTCAATTTTTGAATAATTTTTTGTAATGATTTGTGGAACAAATGATTTTGAAGACAAAACAATGAATCACAACACCGGTAATGTATGCATAGCCAACGAATCGGCAATGACTTTGAATCTATAATCGAAAGACGAATAAGTAGGTTTTAACCGAAACGGAATAAATAAAATAAATTATTATATACAACTTTTTAAAAACTAATACTGAATGACAATCATTATTTTTGGCCCTCCGGGCTGTGGAAAAGGCACTCAAAGCATTTTGATAGCTGAAAAATATAACCTTAAACATATCTCAACCGGTGATTTACTCCGAAAAGAGATTGAAGATGAAACTGAATTTGGTAAAACCGTAAAATCATACATCGCAGAAGGAAAGTTAGTTCCCGACGAAGTTATTATTGGCATGCTTATGAATGCTTTTGAAAAGAATGCAGATCAGCATTATGGCATAATACTAGACGGATTTCCCCGAACAACTGCACAAGCCGAAGCTTTGGAGATAAATCTGACTGCAAGAAGCAAAAAAACAAATATTCTTCTTGATTTACAAGTAGAAACTAACGAATTGCTGAACCGATTACTTTACAGGGGAGCAAATTCAGGACGTGTTGACGATAATCTGGAAACCATAAAAAAACGACTTCAGGTCTACGAGGAAAAAACTTTACCTGTGAAAGATTTCTATAAAAAGCTTCAAAAATATGCAGCCATCGAAGGAATGGGTGAAATAGATGAAATTTTTACTTCTATCTGTAACGCAATCGATGCGGCAATTTAGATAGTGGATTTAACTAGTATCAACTCCGTCAGCGGTCGCAGATCCTGACGGTAGTTGAAAAACAAAAACGCTGACAAACTCACTACAAAAATTATCCTTAATATTCCTACTTACCACGAGCGTTTTTTTTATTAAAAGCTCAATCCGCATGGCCTTCTGTATTCTTAAATCCGGCATTAGACTATATTACAATCAATAATTCAGACAAAAATATGAAAGAATATTCCGTTCAGATTTATTCTGGTATCGGCCAACTAGTGATTGAAAAAGAAAACCTGAATTTTCCTACTCATATCAATTTAAAAAATATCAAAAGCGGAATTTATGTAGTGAAAATATCAGAGAACAACCAATTAAAACCATTAAAAACGATTATTAAAATCTGATAAATCCAAAATAATATAACAAATAAACGAATTAAAGAGTTATTTCTTCATTATTACAAAAAAAAATGAACATTGTAAGTATTTGTATGTTTACTTTAATGTATCTTATTGTTATTTTAGAATCTCAAATATATTAAAATCAACTTCAATACTAATTTTTAAAAACTACGAACATGAAAAAAATTACTACTTTTAAAACTTTGCTGGTTGCAATTATATTGCTTTTTGGCACGTTGGTTTCTGCTCAAACTACTACCAGATTTAATGACGGGTATTTGACAGCGTTTAAAGTTGGAGCTCCTGCAAATGGAGTTGCAGTTAGTCAAACAGCAACTTTTACCGGAAATACTACAAATGGTAGTGCTGTAATTTCAAATATTGCATCAACAGTAAACCTCACTGTTGGTATGGCTGTAGCAGGAACAGCAATTCCTGCTTATTCAACTATATCAAGTATAAATGATGCAAATACTATTACAATAAGTGCAAATGCTACAGCTGCAGGAACCGCTGTTACTATTAGTTTTAATAGCTTTACAGGTACTATCACCTCCTCAAGTACAACTATTTCAAATATTGCATCCACAGCCAATCTAGCTGTTGGGATGTCAATAACCGGTACTACAATTCCAAGCGGTTCTATTATCGTATCTATAGTGGATGCAACTTCAATTACAATTAATGCTGCCGCTACTGGCACAGGTACTGTAGGATTAGTAATTAACGGAGCCCTTGTTAGTGTCGGTACTGCCATAACTATTGAAGAATATCTGCCCACAGGAGTAAGTCAAACCTCTGCTAATTATTTCCAAGCAATTAGTGATGGAACAAGTGGAGTTGTCGTTGCTGGTTCTTCAAGTTCTACAGGTGCAATGACAAGATCTGAAAATGGAAGATATTTAGTAATACCTGGCTATGCTGCAAATTTGTATGCTGCAAGTTCTACATTTACTACAAATGGAACTGCTCGCACATTGAATGGTGCGGGAACTTTTGGAGCAGGCATTTCAGCTACTTCTTCAATCTTTACAGCCGCTAATGATTTAAGAGGTGCTGTAACCGATGATGGTACAAATTATTGGTTTTCAGGCGCTACCCTTGGTATTAGATATACTACCGATGGAACAAATCTAACCACTGTTTCAACCACTACTACAAACACTAGAGTTGTTAATATTTTTAATGGTCAACTGTTCTATTCAACAGGTTCTGGAGCTCAAGGAATATATCAGGTAAGTACAGGAAAGCCAACTGTTGCTGGAACAACTGTATCAACAATTACTGCTCCAGGAACTGGTCCTTATGGATTTGCAGTCAGTCCTGATGGATTGACAATATATGCTTTTGGGAGTGCAAACCTAATCGCTCGTTTTACTTATAGTGGCACTTATGATAAAAATACATTTACTTATAGTGGCGGTACTTGGAGCACTGCGTCTACAGGATTTGCGCTAACTGCTGCAACTGGAGTAGCTGTTGACTGGAGTGGATATTCATTTTCAACAGGTGCAAATGGTGCTGTTGTTTACGCTTGTAATCCTACAACTATTGTATCGGGTAACGATAATGGTACAAGTGCCATTACCACTACGATACTTCGCACAATCTCAGGTGCAAATGGTTTCCGTGGCTTAGCTTTTTCACCAATCAAACAAACCGTAAGTTTAGGAACAAATTCTCCTGCAACAGGAACTGTAAAACAAGGCGTTACGAATGCCGTATTGTATCAGTTTAATTTAAGTGCCGATGAAGGAAACTCTACTTTAAAGAAATTAATTCTTTCACAGACCGGAACAGCTGTTTTAGGAACTGATATAACAAATTTCAAACTTTTATATGATGCAAACGGTGATGGTATAGCCGATGCAGCTGAAATTACAGCTTCGCTTGCTACTGGCGTAGTAGCCGGTTCAACTATTACCTTTAGTGGTATTTCACAACCGTACATTGCACAAGGAAGCAGTAATAATTATTTAGTTATTGGAGATATTTCTTCTACAGCTACAGTAACTAACACGTTTATTCCTAGTATCGTGTCTGACAAAACGCTCAACAGCGTAAACTATACGACTAATTTAGTCAATGCAGGTGCAAGTTTTGTGAATATTGGCGTAACTCCTCCAACTGGTAATGCTTTGACAATTGAAAAAGAAAGTATGCAAATACCACTAGTAAGAATTACTGAAGTGATGTCACATGCTGGTGGAGACCCACTATCAATCGGTGCAGTAGATTGGTTTGAAGTTACAAATTTAGGTAGCACAGATGTTGATATTACAGGATGGAAAATGGATGATAATAATCCGAATGAATATCTAAATTCAACACTAGATGGATTAACTAGCATTCCTGCAGGCAAATGTGTTATCTTTTTAAACAATATTGATGTCAATGGATTTAAATCATTTTGGGGTTCAAGTTTAGACAATGTGGCAGTTGGAACATATACTGATAACAGTTTGTCTTCAGGCGGCGATGATGTAGTATTATATGATGCTAGTGGAACTGAAATATCAAAAGTTAGTTTTGGTGCAGCCACAACAGGTAAGTCATTTTATTGGAGCTATAACGTTTCAGGAGATGTAGTTGACAATGGAGTTATTAGTTTCCTAGGAACAATTAACGGCACGGTTTCAAATCAAGTTACAATTACTTCTGCAAATACAGAAGGAATTATCGGCTCGCCAGGTACAGCTATTATTCTTCCTATAACTACTAATGCTAGCAATCCAAATTACAAAACTTGGACTTTGATTGATAAAACATTGAAATTTGAGATTTTACCAACAACTAAAATTGAGATATTTGCACTTACAGGAATCAAAGTAGCTACTTTTGAACCAGCTACCAGCATAGTACTGAATCTTCAGAAAGGGATTTATATTCTGAAAACAAATAATACCTCAAGTAAAATCTTGTTGAAATAAATTTTCAACTATCTTACCGTTCCAAACGAACTGACGGATAAAGAGAATAAAAAGAAATAAAATTAAATTTATAAAACAAACCGTCTGAAATAGAAATTATTTCAGACGGTTTTTGTTATTTTTGCAGGTTCGGAAAAACAGAAAATTTATCATTTTTATAACCCTCTTTTTTATAAAACAAAATTATGGCTGAAGAATTAGTAATTTCAAAAGGATCAACAAAAAAAGAAATATATGAATCACTGCTACCACAGTTAGAAGCGTTAATTGAAGGAGAGCCTGATTTGATAGCCAACCTGGCCAATATCTCAGCAGCATTGAAAGAAACCTTCGGCTGGTGGTGGGTTGGCTTTTATCTTGTAAAAGCTGAAGAACTGGTACTTGGCCCTTTTCAAGGACCGATTGCCTGTACACGTATCCAGTACGGAAAAGGAGTTTGCGGAACAGTGTGGAAAAATGCTGCAGAGACGATGCATGCATCGTCTCTGTTAAATACGTCACACTCATCGTCTTTGTTAGTGCCCGATGTAGATAAATTTCCGGGACATATTGCATGCAGCAGCAGTTCAGTTTCCGAAATTGTTGTACCAATATTCAATCTCGAAAATAAAGTTGTTGGAGTGCTTGATGTAGACAGCGAACGGTATGATGTTTTGGACGAGATGGATGTAGAATACTTGGACAAAATAAGTAAAATAATAACTGAAAACAACTTCCAATGATTTATGTAGTATAATAAGAACTCCTGAACAATAAAGAAGTATTAACCACCACGTTTCTGGCACATGATTTGACTTTTCAATACCAATAAATTATTTTCTAATTGAGAACATTTAAAAAATTTGAAGGTATGAAAAAGCTAATTATTGTGCTGATTGCACTCAGTATGGGTTTGGTAACATATACAAATGCACAGGAAACTCAGAAGAAAGATACTAATAAACATCCTATGGTGTCACAGGTTGACCACAGAATTCATAATCAGAAAAAATTGGTTTCCAAGGAAGAAGAAGCTGGTAAAATTACAACAGATCAGGCTGACCAATACAGGAAAGATCTTTCATCTATCAAACACGAAAAGAAAGTGATGAGTAAATCTGACAATGGTAAAATTACTAAGAAAGACCAAAAGGAACTGAATAAGGAATTAGATATAATCCATCAAGATGTGAAGAATTAAACAATCCTAATTCTATTAAACAAAAAGACTGGTGTAGAATTTCTGCATCAGTTTTTTTGTTTAATTATAAACTCAAAAGCTGCAAATAAGTTAACATAATAAATGTCTTATGATAAGGCTTCTATATTTTCCATACTGAAGATATCTTTTCCTCCTTGTTGGTAAAGAGCTTCGATACGAACTGCATAACGCTCCTCCACTTTTCCACGGATAATTTTCATAGTGCTGTTCACTAATCCATTTTGCTCTGTAAACGATTCACCAACAACTGCAACTGCAGCAGGCAACCATCGCTCGGGGAATATTCCAGCGAATTTTCCGCCTTTTTTGTATTCATTGATTTCGCGTTGAAGTTTCTGTAGTGCCAGTTGTTTTGCTTCAATTGAGTCCCAGATTAAATGCGGTTTTTTACGATTCACATATCTTTTCAAAGCTTCTTTATTCGGTACAATCAGCGCTGTAGTATACGTATTTTGATTATTATACAGAATTACCTGATCAATAAAATACGAATTGTCAGCCAAGGATTCTTCAATTCCTTCGGGACTGTATTTTTCACCATCACTTGAAATAAGCAAACTTTTGAAACGTCCAACAACGTATAAAAAACCATCATTATCCATATAACCCATATCGCCGGTATGCAGCCAACCTTCAATAACTGTTTCGGCAGTAGCTTTTTCGTTTTTATAATAACCGGCCATTACATTTTCTCCTTTTATTACAATTTCTCCCTTTTCATAATTAGCTAACTCATTTCCATCCATATCACATATTTTCAGTTCCATAGGTTTTGCCAGAAATCCCGATGATCCCAATTTATGATGTACCAGTCCGTTAGCAGAAATTATTGGTGTTGCTTCCGAAAGTCCGTATCCCTGAAACATAGGCATACCTATTGCATAAAAGAATCGTTGTAGATCAATATCAAGCAAAGCTCCACCTCCAACGAAAAATTCCAGTTTGCCTCCAAATCCTTCACGTATTTTCGAAAAAAGAATTTTATCGAATAAATTTAACAAGGGTTTTTTTAGTTTCTGAAGTCCCTGTCCTTTATTAAACCCTTCTTTATTGTATGAATATGACATGTTTAAAGCATTATTAAACAGCCAATTGACACCAGCTCCCTGAGACTTGACCGAAGTCTCAATATTTTTTTTGAAACTTTTTGCCAGAGCGGGAACACTTAATAACAAGCTTGGTTTCAGCTCTTTAATATTGATCGGAATATTTTTCAGAGTTTCCATGCCGGTTTTTCCGCTTTGAACTGTTCCAACACTGGCACCATAAGCCATGAAACTGTAAAAACCGGCAACATGAGCAAAGCAATGATCTAAAGGTAAAATGATAAGTGTTCGGTAACTTGACGGTATATTTATCAAAGTCATTGCTTGCTCTACATTGGCGGTATAATTTCGGTGAGTCAGCATAATTCCTTTTGGATCAGCGGTAGTTCCTGAAGTATAACTGATATTAGCCAGATCGTCCGGCAGAATTGAATTCGCTCTTTCTTCAACAATTTTTGGTTTCTTTTTAAAGCCTTCAACTCCTTTTAAAAGCAACTCCATTAAACTCATCTCGTTGGATTCGTAAGCGGATTGTGCGTCAAATACAATCACTTTTTTAATCAGTGGAATCGATGAAGCAATTGTTCTTATTTTATTTAATTGTCCCCCTGAAACTAAAATATAGTGTGCATCTGAATGATTTAATCTGAATATCAAATCATTACTTTCTTCTAATTTTATCGAAAGCGGAACATTAATAGCTCCGGTAAGTAAAATTCCCAATTCTCCGATAATCCAGGCATTTCTTCCTTCCGACAATAATGCAATTTTTTCTCCGGTTTTTACGCCTATCTCTATTAATCCTGCGGCCAGCGTGTGAGCTTGTTGTTTTGTCTCTTTATAGGTGGTTGGTTTAAATTCATCATTGACTTTTTCCCATAAAAAAGGATTATTTGCAAATTTGTCAACACTTTCGTTCAACAAGTCGATAATGGTTGGTCTCATACTCTATTTATATGCATGCATCAAAGATATTACAATTTATTACACGAAGCAAACAATTATAATTTACCGTACTGTTATATAGCTAATTAATCTATTTACAAGAAAATAAAAAACATTCTTTAATTAATAAAAGTGCGTCAAAATGAGAATAATTTATCTAATCATCTCTACTTTTTTGGTAGCTTCCATCGTGCTATTTCTAATATCAACCTGATTAACCACATTTATGGCTAAATCTTTGAAAGCTAATGAAGTTACTGAATCCTGATCCACAGCAACAGGGCGTCCTGCATCACCACATTCGCGAATACTCTGAACCAATGGAATTTGTCCCAACAAAGGAACATTTAATTCTTCAGCCAATCGTTTTCCACCATCTTTGCCAAATATATAATACTTATTCTCAGGTAGTTCTGCTGGAGTAAACCAGGCCATATTCTCAACTAATCCCAAAACAGGGACATTTACTTTTTCGCCCGTAAACATATTCACTCCTTTTCGGGCATCAGCTAATGCCACATCCTGAGGAGTTGTAACCACAATTACACCGGTAATTCCAAGCGTTTGAACCAAAGTCAAATGAATGTCGCCTGTTCCGGGTGGTAAATCCATGACAAAATAATCCAATTCGCCCCATTGGGCATCGGTTATTAATTGTTTCAAAGCATTACTTGCCACAGTACCACGCCAAACCAAAGCTTGGTCGGGATTTACAAAAAAACCGATAGAAAGCATTTTTACACCGTATTTTTCAATCGGAATTATTTCATTTCGACCTTCCACTTCCATTATTTCAGGATGCGCATCTTCCACACCAAACATTTTTGGTAAGGATGGTCCGTGAATATCGGCATCAAGCAAACCCACTTTATAACCCAGAGAAGCCAAAGCAATTGCCAGATTTGACGAAATTGTTGATTTCCCAACTCCACCTTTGCCGGAAGTAACAGCGATAATATTTTTTACTCCTCCTAAAATTGCGACAGGTTTAGGCTTTGGCACTTCTTTCGTAATTATATTGATATTACCTTTAATTTCAACAAAATCACCAACATAAGTCAGGATGGCTTGTTCCGCAGCTTTTGCTACTGATTTCGAAAAAGGGTCATTCTGCTTTTCAAATACAATAGAGAAATTGACTTTATTTCCATCAATATGAATTTCATCGTGAACCATTCCTGAACTCACAATGTCCTTACCTGTTCCCGGATAACGGACATGAACTAAAGCGTCTAATATTTGCTGTGCTGTAATTTTCATTTTATCAAAAATTTAAAATATAAATTGTAAATGTGTTTATTAAACAACATACGGTTTATTTTTGAATTTGGTTTCTTCCAAAGCTTCGATAGGAATCAAATTCAATTTCAATGTCAGGCTCAATTAAATTATTTTTTTTCTCAAGTAAAAACTGAATATATTTAATCGTCAAACCACGACTCAGCCATTGTTGTTCATAATAGGTTTTAATACCGAGTATGGAATCCTGCAAATCAGATCCGTAAAGGTTTTCATTTGAAAAAACAACGGGATATTGATTTAAGTTCACCATAGCACAAGTATATGTAAACATAAAATTGCTATCGGTTTTCAAATGAATCTTTCCACCCGGTATAACAAATTGCTGATACATTTTCATGAAATTAGTGGCAGTCAATCTTTTGGTGACCTTTTTCATCTGTGGATCGGGAAATGTCAACCAGATTTCACTCACTTCATTTTCTGCAAAAAAATGATAAATCATTTCAATATTGGTTCGCAGAAAAGCTACATTTTTTAGTCCTTTTTCTTGTGAAAGTTTAGCTCCGGTCCACATTCGAGCTCCTTTTATATCAATACCAATAAAATTTTTTTCAGGATAAAGCTCAGCTAAACCGACTGTATATTCACCTTTTCCGCAGCCCAACTCCAAAACAATCGGGTGATTATTTTTAAAAACAATCTCATTCCATTTTCCCTTCAGTTCGTACTGATCGTTTTCGCTTAATGATCTTGAAGGAACCTGAAAAACATGGGGAAATTCTTCCATGTCAGCAAATTTTGCCAGCTTATTTTTACTCACTTCTTATATTTACAATTTAAAAATCTATGAATTACAATTAGTATCTTCAAACCATTAATTATCAACCGCATACTATTGATTGCCTACTAAAAACTATTTTCTATCTTCTTTTTCCACCATCATCCCTACATCATTTATCCCAATCAGAATCGAATCGCGCATTCCTTGTGCAATTTCAAAAGTATATTTACCAACCTTTGGAAAATGATAATTTTGCTGATAAATAACCGGCATTTCAAAAACTGAACCAACACCTGATCCAATCCATTTTCCACGCTGATCGGCCAAATAAAAATTGATAGTATCTTTACTAACAACACTATCCGGTGTTATTTTTGTAATAAAAAGCCAAAGATTTTGATGAGGATACTCTCCCCGGTTGCGAATTTTGATATACACATCATAATTTACCGAAGTATTCGTGACGGGAATTTCAAAAGTGCAAATACTATCTTTGTTCCAACCTTGTAACGGGATATTTTTATATTTAAAATAAATCTCGTTGTTTGTGCAGGAAAAAGCTACGATTGCCAATAAAACCGGCAATAAAAGTTTAATTTTCAGATTTTTTCTCGCCGGTATCATTCTTCTTAATCGGTTTTTGAAAACGTTGAGTGCTTTCGGTATTCTGGGGTTGAATCTGGTTTTGCTCCTTGTTCGGTTTTGCAAAACGAGGTTGATTACTCTTTTTGTTTGGATGAGTTCCTTTCTTTTTAGTCGTATCGAATCGGGTCAGACTACCTTCCCCCACTCCGTTCTCGTAGTCTACAACTACTGGTTTAACTTCATCATCGCTGTGATCATCCAATACATCCGGCTTTTGTCCTTTTTTATTCAATGCTATAATTTCTTTGGCACGCTTTGCAGTGATTGTAACCAGATTAGCTCCAAAGTTCTGCGATGTCGAATAGGTCATAAGTCCTTTAAATACATCCGTTTTAAAATGATAATAGGTATTATCCAAGGTTTCAACCTGAATTTCTTTGGACGGAAAATCCTTCAAAGCATCCGTGTATGAATCAAGTTCATAATTCATACAACATTTCAGTTTGCCACATTGTCCGGCCAGTTTTTGCGGATTCAAAGAAATATCCTGACACCGTGCGGCATTGGTCGAAACCGAATTGAAATTCGTCAACCAACTCGAACAACATAATTCACGACCGCAGGGACCGATTCCTCCTATCCTACCTGCTTCCTGACGTGCTCCGATTTGTTTCATTTCGATACGCACCCGGAAAGTTTCGGCAAAAACTTTAATCAATTGTCGGAAGTCAACTCGCTCATCTGCAATATAGTAGAAAATAGCTTTGTTGCCATCACCCTGATATTCAACATCACCGATTTTCATATCCAGTTTCAGATTTTCGGCTATTTGGCGTGCCTTAATCATCGTTTCGTGTTCCTTGCTTTTTGCTTCTTTGTATTTTTCCAGATCAGTTTCCTTGGCTTTTCGATACACCCGCTTTACTTCCATTTTCTCAAGGTTCACATTATACTTTTTCATTTGCAACAGAACAAGTCTGCCAACCAAAGTAACGTCCCCTATATCATGTCCCGGAGAAGATTCAACAGCCACAACATCGCCCTTTTCGAGCGGAATTTTTGTACTGTTCAAAAAATAACCTTTGCGTGTATTTTTAAACTGAACTTCAACAAAGTCAGTTTCTTTTTGTGTCTCGGACAGGTCGCACATCCAGTCGAATGTACTTAATTTCTGTGTGGAATTGTGGTTGCAACCTTGTTTATTCATGCAGCAACCGCCATTATTTAGTGTATTATCCATTTCGTTGATTTTGTAAAGTTTGTAAAGCTATAAAGTTATAAAGTTTGTAAAGTTGAAAGTTTATAAAGTGAAATTGTTTTTATGAACTTTAAAAACTTAATGAACTTTATAAACTTTTTACTATTTCTTAAGCAGCATAATGACTTTCAATGTTAAATCAAAGAAAACCATTTTTGCGTTTGCATTTTGTTCTATATGTCTTTCGGCCAAAGCAAATTCAGCCATTAAATCTTCCACATTTCGTTCATTAATGAACGGTGAAAAGCGATTTGAAAATTCTGCTTCAGTTGAAGTCAGGTAATTTAGTTCCGGTTGTTGAATATTACGTATGAAGTTTTCCCTCGTCATTCGCTGAGCATAATTCAGAAAATTCTTTTGTCTTTCCCTGCCTACTGAAGCCAAAGCCATATCATCCGCCCATTTTCGTAAGGTTTTGAGCGAAGCATGATCTTTTTTATTTCCGACCTGCCATGCCAATCGCATGATCATAATAAACCGCTCAAAATTCTGTTTATTTTCGTCGCCTTCTTTAAAAGCCGACAGGGCATTTAGGTAACTTCCCTCCGAAATCCGTGCAATTCCGAGAGCTTCATCCTGTGTTATGTCTTGTTCATCATCATGCAACAATGCCACAATGATATCACTTTCGGTCAATCTGGGAATATGAACATGCTGTGTTCGGGATAAAATAGTTGTAATAATTTGATCCGGTTCATTTGAAACCAAGAGGAAAACTGTTTTTTCGGGTGGTTCTTCCAGAATTTTCAACAGCTTGTTGGAACAGGTATTATTCATTTTTTCCGGCAACCAAATAATCATGACTTTATACTCTGATTCGTACGTTTTCAAACTCAACTTTCGAAGAATTTCCTCACTTTCATTTCCGTAAATCATTCCTTGTTTGGCATCGCCAGATATTTCGGCATACCATTCGTTTACACTGAAATATCGCTTTTCGAGCACCATTGTACGAAATTCTGCAATAAAATCATCGCAAACCACTGAACTTTTCCCAGTAGGTTTAATAACAGGAAATACAAAATGCAGATCGGGATGAGCCATCTTTTTGTACTTCACACACGATGGACAAACTCCACACGAGTCATTTTCTCCCCGATTTTCGCAACAAATATATTGTGCATAGGCAATAGACAGAGCAAGTTTCCCTACACCTTCATTTCCCCGAAAAAGTTGCGCGTGAGGTATCCGTTGTTCGGTTACCGTACGTATTAATCGTTTTTTTATATCGTTTTGTCCTATTATTTCGGAGAATAACATTCAGTGCAATTTACAATTTACGCCCAATTCGGAACGATGTGCAAATATACAAAAAAGTTCTTTGAGTTTGTAAAGTTTGAAAGTTTATAAAGTTTTGCAGGTTCATTTGGATAACTGGTTGATTGATTTAGTAGAAATAGCTCAATAAATTTAAATCCATAAATTAAGCATTCTCGTTTAACTAAATTACACCATTTTGGTTGGGTCTACCCATTCAGTAAATTGTTCGTTTGTCAACAAACCTAGTTCAATAGCGGCTTCGCGGAGGGTTTTATTTTCTTTGAGTGCTTTTTTTGCAATTTTGGCTGCATTTTCATATCCCACATGCGTATTAAGCGCGGTTACAAGCATCAATGAATTGTCGAGATGCATTTTGATAACTTCATAGTTCGGTTCTATTCCCAAAATACATTTATCGCTAAAAGAAACACAAGCATCACCTAACAATCGGGCTGATTGTAATACATTGGATGCAATCAAAGGTTTAAAAACGTTGAGTTCGAAATGACCGGTTGCACCGCCAATAGTTACCGCTACATCGTTGCCCATCACCTGAGCACAAACCATGGTCATTGCTTCAGGTTGTGTTGGGTTAACTTTTCCAGGCATTATGGAAGAACCCGGTTCGTTGTCGGGAATAATAATTTCACCTATACCACAACGTGGACCGGAACTCAGCATGCGAATATCATTGGCAATTTTCATAAGTGATACAGCCGCGCGTTTTAAAGCTCCGCTTAATTCCACCATAGCATCGTTTGTAGCTAGTGCTTCAAACTTGTTGTGAGCTGTAATAAATGGATGATCCGTTAGTTCTGCAATTTTTTTGGCAACTAACTCAGCATAACCTTTTGGAGCATTTAGTCCTGTACCAACCGCTGTACCACCAATAGCCAACTCACTAACCATTTCAAGTGCGTTACGAATAGCACGTATAGAATTGTCAATTTGTTGCACATAACCCGAAAATTCCTGACCAAGAGTGAGTGGAGTAGCATCCATAAAATGAGTACGTCCGGTTTTGACAATGTTCATGAATTTCTCAGACTTTTCTGAAAAAGACTGACGTAGCTTTTGCATTCCCGGCAAGGTTATTTCAGTAACCATTTTGTAAGATGCAATATGCATGGCAGTAGGAAAAGTGTCGTTTGAAGATTGTGATTTGTTCACATCGTCATTTGGATGAAGAACTTTTTTCTCATCAGACAGTTTACCACCGTTCAGAACATGCGCACGGTTAGCAATCACTTCGTTCACATTCATGTTGCTTTGTGTTCCCGAACCGGTCTGCCAAATAACCAATGGAAACTGATCATCAAGCTTTCCTTCCAGAATTTCTTGGCATACTTTTGATATTAATTCGCATTTCTCAGATGATAAAATACCCAATTCAAGATTAGTGTGCGCTGCTGCTTTTTTGAGATATGCGAACGCATAAATGATTTCTTTTGGCATACTTGCTTCCGTGCCAATCCTGAAATTATTTCTTGATCGCTCCGTTTGAGCTCCCCAGTATTTGTCGGCTGGAACTTTCACTTCGCCCATCGTATCGTGTTCAATTCTGAATTCCATGGTTTGTGATTTTAAAGTATAATTATTAGAATGACCTCTCATTTAAACAAATTAAAAAGGCAATAGTTTCTCTGAAACACACATTGTTTTTTAGAATAAGCTTTAACAATGGAAGTTATAAATAAAAATAAGATAGCTTTCGAAATTTTAATCAGAACAATGTAAACTTAATTCTTGTTTAATATAAGCATCTATGTTGAGTGCAAATGCATTGAACCAGAGAAAAAGGAACAACTTTAAACTCAATTTACATCTAATTGATACTTTGCTTTGGTCTTTTGAATTACAATATTTATATTATTCTTAAACAAAATAAAACATGAATGGGATGAATGGATTTCGAAAAAAAATAGTAACAGCTCTTGGTGAATTCAACTATTATGATCTGAAAGAGTTTTCAAGAGAGGGTTTTGACGTAGAGGAATTTCCATTTTCAATCAGAGTGCTTTTAGAAAACATCATTCGAAATCAGAATGAACTTACGTTTACCCAAACACATCTTGACACCATCTTGAACTGGAAACCAAAACCTGCTTCTGCTGAAATACCATATCTGCCTGCAAGGGTTCTTATGCAGGATTTCACCGGAGTACCTTCCATCGTTGATATTGCTTCAATACGCTCAGAAGTGGCTCGTAAAAATAAAGATGCTACACTGATAAATCCACAAGTTCCTGTTGATTTAATTATTGATCATTCAGTTCAGGTTGATTTTTACGGCACAAACAATTCTTACCAACATAATGTTGATATGGAGTATGAACGTAACAGTGAACGATATGCACTTTTGAAATGGGCCAAATCTTCGTTTAAGAACTTCAATGTTCTTCCTCCCGGCATGGGAATTTGTCATCAGGTAAATCTTGAATACCTTGCTCAGGTGGTAACTGCCAGAGATGGGTTTTTATTTCCCGACACATTAGTAGGAACTGATTCACATACGCCTATGGTAAATGGAATTGGGGTAATCGGCTGGGGCGTGGGCGGCATTGAAGCAGAGGCTGTTATGCTCGGACAACCTATTTATATTATGCTTCCTGAAGTGATTGGTCTGAAACTGACAGGGCAATTAAAAGAAGGTGCCACTTCTACCGATTTGGTATTGTCCGTTGCCGAATTTTTAAGGAAGAAAGGAGTTGTCGGAAAATTTGTAGAGGTATTCGGTGATGGATTAAATCAGCTGACAGTACCCGACAGAGCAACTATTTCGAATATGTCTCCTGAATTCGGTTGCACGGTAACTTATTTCCCTCCTGATAATAAAACACTGGAATATCTGAACATTACGGGTAGAAGTAAAGAACACATCGAAACGGTAGAAACTTACCTGAAAGCAAATCTTCTCTGGCGTACCAATGAGGACAAAATTAAGTTCACAGAAGTATTTGAATTAAACCTGGATGAAATAGAATCATCTATTGCCGGACCGAAACGTCCTCAGGATCGGATTCCTCTTTCGAAAGTAAAAAACCAATTTATTGATATTCTCAAAGGTACATACAATAGAGATTATATTAATATGGATTGTCGTGAGGAAGGAAAATGGCTGAACGAAGGCGGTCATACCAAAGACAAAAGCTCAATAATAGATTCCATTAAGAATTCAAAATCTGATGAGAATGCTGTAGTCTCGAAAGAGATAAACAAGGATGGCTTGAAAAGTGTGACGATTAGGACTGAACAATCTGAAATGCAACTGAGCGATGGTTCTGTAGTGATTGCAGCCATTACAAGTTGTACAAATACTTCAAATCCGGACATGATGTTGGGGGCAGGATTGATTGCAGAGAAAGCGGTCGAAAAAGGTCTTCACTCAAAGCCCTGGGTTAAAACCAGTATGGCACCCGGTTCTAAAGTGGTATCAACTTACCTGGACAAAGCCAATCTCACACCCTACTTAAAAGCACTTGGATATCATATTGTTGGCTACGGTTGTACCACTTGTATTGGAAATAGTGGTCCTTTAGCTCCGCCTATCAAGAATGCAGTTGTAGAGGAGCAATTGATTGTTTCTTCTGTTCTTTCAGGTAACAGGAATTTTGAAGCACGTATTCATCCCTTAATTAAGATGAATTTTCTAACTTCACCGATTCTTGTGGTCGCTTATGGTATTGCCGGACGAATTGACATTGATTTTAATACAGAACCACTGGGTTATGACCCGAATCAAAATCCGGTTTTCCTACGTGATATCTGGCCCAGTATGGAAGATATACGAGAACTCAGGAATCAAGTGCTGGATTCAAAAGATTACATTAAGAATTATGAGGATATTTTTCACGGTGATGAGAAATGGGAACAATTAGTAACAACTAAAAGTAATGTTTATCAATGGGATGATAATTCGGCATACATTAAAGAAGCTCCTTTTTTTAAAGATATCTCCGCAGAACCTAATGAAATTTCTGATATAAAATCTGCTAGAGTTCTCTTGAAATTGGGTGATTCGGTTACTACCGATCATATTTCACCGGCTGGATCTATTGCCGAAGATTCACCTGCTGGAAAATATCTCGAAGCAAAGGGCGTTGATAAAAAAGATTTCAATTCTTATGGTTCGCGAAGAGGAAATCATGAAGTCATGATGCGGGGAACTTTTGCCAATGTCCGCCTTAAAAATGAGTTGGTGGAAAAAGAAGGAGGATGGACTTTGTATCATCCATCAGCTAAAATGATGAGTGTGTTTGACGCATCAATTGATTATCAAAAGGATAATATAGCTCTTATCATCCTTGCCGGTAAAGAGTATGGGAGCGGTTCTTCCCGCGATTGGGCAGCAAAAGGAGCATCCTTATTGGGTGTACGTGCCATTATAGCCGAAAGTTTTGAGAGAATTCATCGTAGCAATTTGGTAGGAATGGGTGTTTTGCCACTTCAATTCAAAAGTGGAGAAAGCCGAATTACGCTTGGTTTAAAAGGCGACGAAACATTTGACATTTTGAATCTCAATGAATTAGCTCCGAATAAAGAAATCAAAGTTTCAGTAACAAGTCCGATAGGTAAAAAAACCGAATTCTATGTAATTGTCAGACTCGAATCACCCATAGAGTTAGCTTATTATCAGAATGGTGGCATATTGCAATATGTTTTACGAAGCTTTTTGAAAAAGACATAAATAAAAGATTGTGAGAAATTATAAAAAACTTCCTGTCAGATCTTATTCTGCAGGAAGTTTTTAATTAACCAAATAACAAATCATAGGTTTACTGCCAACTGATTCAAATGTCAACTGATTTTGAAATTGGCTTGATTCAACCTCAATAATCTACTTATTTAACTAGCCAGCTGACAGAGTTATTGATTTTGAGTCATTTAAATCTCCAAGTTCCGTTTTTATTTTTTCACCAGCTTACGTTCAATGTAGACCTCATTCATATTTATTCGGACAATATAAATACCTTTAGGCAATTCTTCAACTGAAATACTTTCATCCCCAATAACTTGCTTTGTAAGTATTAATTTACTGTTCAAATCAAAAATGGTCAAGATAGCATCTTTTGTGAAAAGGCATTTTTATTTTTTCGGGATACGATTTCATTTAATTAAAACACATTAGAAATGGAATAATTTATTAAACAAAATAAAATCACAAAGTTCTTATCTGTATCTAAACCTGCAAATATCATTAATACATTTCTTAACGGGAATAAATTCAAAACCAATCGTTTCCTTTACTTTTTTATTGGAATAAAATTTTCGATTAGTTGCGGTACGAGCAAAGCTCCGATCAATAATGGGTTGAAAACGAAGCAGTTTCCCAAAAAACTCAGCTATCATTCCTGCAAACAAAAACAATGGTTTTCCAATTCCAATATAAGGTCGTTTCGTCTCAAATCCATCTGCCATCCAACTCAAAACTTGCTTTAGGCTACAGTTTTCACTTATCAGAATAAACCGTTCTCCAGAAGTTTTGCTTTCAGTCAACGCAATCATTGCACGAACCACATCCCGTACATCCACATAGCCACTTCCACCAGTCGTATAAAATATTAATCCGTTCTGCACTTGTGAAAAAAGTTGTGAACTTCCGGTATTGTTACCAGAAACTCCCAAAATAACACCCGGATTGACAATCACAGCATTCAGCCCTTTTTGAATTCCTTTCCAAACTTCCTGTTCGGAATAATATTTACTTCGTGAATATTCAGAACGGTTTGGATAATCTGTCCAAACTGTATTTTCATCAATTATTTGGCCTTTTGAAACCGAGCCACAAGCAGAAATTGAACTTACAAAACAGAGTTTATCGACTCCGCAGCGAAGCGCAGTTTCAACAACATTCCTTGTGCCGGTCACATTGGTCTCTGTCATCAATTTTGTCTGATTTCCAAGTGAAACTATTGCAGCACAATGATACACAATCCTCATATTCTCCATTGCTGTGAATAAAGATTCCGAATCAAGTACATCGGCTATTTTCCAGTCAATCCGATCTAAAAATACTTGCGGATCATCCGTGTAAAACCTAAAAATATCACGTAATGAATTCAGATTACTTGTTAAGCGGCGAATAGCAACCACACGTTCATTTTGTTGCAACAATTGCCACAATAAATTTCCACCCACTAATCCTGTGGCTCCGGTTACAAGTATCAATTTTAGTTCATTTTTAAATTAATCCTCAAAAATACGGAAAGAAAACTGTATTTTTGCACATTAATTCACGAAATAATCTGATAATTATTTTCATTCAACGATGCAAACCATTTGTGTATATTGTGCTTCGAGCACTCAGGTAAAACCAAGTTATTTTGAACAGACCAAACGGCTAGCACAAATTCTGGCAAATGAAAACCTATCCATTGTTTATGGCGGAGGTTCGATGGGACTCATGGGTCAACTTGCCGATAGTATGCTGGAAGCAGGAGGAAAAATAACCGGCGTCATACCGCGTTTCATGTGCGAAGTAGAATGGAATCATACCGCACTGACCGAATTGATTTTGGTGGAAACCATGCACGAACGGAAAGAAAAAATGGCGATGTTGGGAGATGCAGTAGTTGCTTTACCTGGTGGATGTGGCACAATGGAAGAATTGCTCGAGGTGATAACCTGGAAGCGACTTGGAATTTTCACCAAACCTATTATTATTGTCAATGTGGAAGGTTATTTCGATGATTTGGTAAAAATGCTAAATCGAGCTGTAGACGAGAATTTTATGCGCGAAGAACATCGTGAAATGTGGAAAGTGGTGGAAAAGGCTGATGAAGTTTTGCCTGCCATACATCAGTCGAAAAGCTGGGATGAAAATGCCCGGAGTTTTGCAGCTTTATAAAACTATGGTATGATTCAGCCGGATACATTACAAATAATTAAAGACAGCGCTCCAATGCTTCGCTCTGCATCAATGCATCACCCTGCTACATTGATTAGAATCGATTCACTTGCACATGCTGATTCACTTACACGCGTCGATTCATTGCATATGGTTGACTCGTTGCATGTTGCTGATTCAATAAAACTTGCACTTTTAAAACCAACCGGATTTATTGGAATTCCTCATCCTTTATTACCTCAAACTGAATTGTGGGTTTTTGTAGCTTTATTTATTCTTTTCGGATTTCTTGTTTTTCTAATCTCTCGTTCTTCAGAGCTGATTACCGACACAATTAAAACACTTTTTCAGGTAAAGGAGCGTTCGAGTATTTTCAGTAAAGCATCGGTTTACGATTTTCAGTTCAGATTATTTATGGTCATTTTCGCCATTTTCATTCTGAGTTTTTACGCCTACCTTGTTTTTTATCAAAACAATAGTTCATTTTCACTTACTAAATACGGACTGTTTTTATTGGTTACTTCTCTTTATTTTGTATTCAAATTGATTACATTTGAACTTATTGGTTATGTTTTTCTGGAAAATACCAGTTTTAAACTAGCCAAAGAAAGTTATTTCAATATTATTTCTTTATTAGGATTAATTTTATTCCCATTGCTGGTTTTACAGATTTATATCCCATCCAATTTTGTTAATATTTGTCTGAATATAAGCCTTTTTGTAAGCATTTCAGCATGTATTCTAATCATTATTAAACTATTTCAAATATTTTTTCATAAAACTGTAGCTTTTTTTTACATATTGTTGTATCTTTGCACGCTCGAAATTTTACCCCTTTTTGCTTTATATCGGGCATATCAATTATTAATGTAGTTTGTTTTATAATTAAACTTTATTGCTTTGAAAATTAAGAAGATACTTGTATCGCAACCACAGCCAACAACTGAAAAATCACCCTATTTTGACATCAGTGAAAAGTATAATGTCAAAATCGATTTTCGACCTTTTATAAAAGTTGAACCCATTATTGCGAAAGAATTTAGAACTCAGCGCATCTCCATTCTGGAACATTCGGCCATTATTTTCAATGCAAGACACGGAATTGATCATTTTTTCAGACTTTGCGAAGAAATGCGAGTTACAATTCCGGAAACCATGAAGTATTTTTGTGTTTCCGAATCAGTTGCTCTTTATTTACAACGATACATACATTACCGTAAACGTAAGGTGTTTTTTGGTGCAACCGGAAAAATGACTGATTTGGTGACAATTATGAACAAACATACCGAAGAAAAATACCTGTTTATCACTTCGGATGTTCAGAATGAAGAAACCATGTCGACTCTTGAAAAATCGAAAATCACTTTCAACAAAGCGATTATGTACAAGACAGTTAGTAACGATTTTGGACCAAATGAAGAATTCAACTACGATATGGTTTTGTTTTTCAGTCCGGCTGGAATAAGTTCTCTAACAAAGAATTTTCCTGATTTAGAACAGGGTGATATGCAAATTGGATGCTTTGGTGCAAACACCGCTTTGGCTGTGCGTGATGCCGGTTTACGTTTGGATCTGGAAGCACCGCTTCCCGGAGTTCCATCCATGACAATGGCGTTGGAAAATTATTTGAAAGAAAGCAACAAAAAGCCGAAAAAATAATCGGTTGTTAAATATTTATACTATCCCAAAAGTATAGAAGATTTTCTGTATTTTTGGGATTGTTTTTTTCTCAAACTATGAACCATCCGAATTCTTTTCCAAAAAAGGAACATTTATGTGGTGAAACGACTATCAACCGGTTGTTCACCGAAGGAAAAGCATTTATTGCTTATCCTCTTCGTGTGGTTTATAGTATTGAGCAAAAAAAGGAAGGTGAAGCAGCACTAATTTTAATAAGTGTTCCGAAGAAAAGATTCAAGAGAGCTGTAAAAAGAAACAGGATAAAGCGTTTAATACGTGAATGTTATCGCTTGAATAAACATGATTTAATTGATGCTTTAAACAAACAAAATCTTCAGGCTCAGATTGCATTCAATTATGTGTCGGATGATGAACCTGATTTTAAAAATCTCGAAAAGAAACTGAAACAGGCACTTTATAAAATAATTGAAAAGATTGAACCTTTTAATAGTTCGGAAAGTTTATAGTTTACTGTCTCAATATTAAAAACCCATGAAAAAAATACTCCAGTTTATCGTTTTACTTCCGGTGTATTTTTATCGTTACAGCATATCACCACTCTTTTCTCCACGCTGCCGATACACACCGACATGCTCACAATATACCATTGAAGCAGTAAAAAAACACGGAATTATTAAAGGAGGCTGGCTATCAATAAAACGGATAAGCAGTTGTCATCCATGGGGTGGCAGCGGATACGATCCTGTTCCTTAATTCATTGTTGTCAGATTTTTCACGCATAAAAGTACCTGATATTCATTTTTATTCAAAAAAATTGTATCTTTGCTTTTCACACTCAATTTTGATAACAAAAATCAACTTGAAAGAATCCATAAAACATATTTTGTTGTACCCGCTCTCCATTCTGTATGGAATAATTACGGGCATCCGAAATTGGTTATTCGATCAGGGAATCTTACGATCCACACCGTTTAAAATTCCGATTATTTCTGTTGGGAATCTGGCCGTGGGTGGTACAGGAAAAACCCCGCATACTGAACTAATTCTTTCATTTTTAAAAGACGAAATGAAAATTGCCGTTTTGAGTAGAGGGTACAAACGATCGTCAAAGGGATTTTATTTGGCTGAAAATCAATCTAACTCAAAAATAATTGGTGACGAGCCGTTTCAGATTTACAGGAAATTTCCGGATGTTTCAGTGGCCGTTGACGAAAAACGAGTTCATGGCGTAAAAAAATTACTGGAAATTCAGCCTGATTTACAACTTATTGTACTCGATGATGCTTTTCAACATCGATATATTCAGGCTGGTTTTTCAATTTTACTGACTGATTATTCGAATTTATACAGCCGCGATTTGGTACTTCCTGCAGGTTCGCTCCGCGAATGGAAAAGTGGAAGTAAACGTGCTGATTTAATTGTGGTTACAAAATGTCCGGATCATATGAAACCTATTGATATGAGGGTGATTGAAACCGAACTGAAACCTGAAACAAATCAATGCATATTTTTTTCACGTTTCGTTTATGACGAATTGATTCCAGTTTTTCCAGATTCAATTCCTGAAGACTGGACTTTCGAACAACTTGAAGAAAAAAAAGCCGGAGTTTTACTTGTCACCGGAATTGTTTCACCGCAAGCCATTGTCCAACATCTTGAAAAATACACTAATTCGATTCAGACTTTGTTTTTCCTTGATCATTATGACTTTCAAAACAAGGATTTAAATCTAATTTCTTCCAGGTTTGCAAAAATGGATTCAACAGATAAAATCTTACTCGTTACTGAAAAAGATGCGGCTAGATTGGTTTCCAATCCGAATTTCCCGGTTGAATTAAAATCAAAAACGTATGCTCTACCTATCAGGGTAGAAATTTTACATAAACAAGAAAATTTATTTATTCAAAAAATCAAAAACTATGTTGTTGAAAATTCAAGAAACAGCTAATTTCCTTCGTACCAAAATTACTTCAAATCCAAAAACAGGAATCATTCTTGGTACCGGACTTGGAAATCTGGTTACACAAATTACTGATAAAACAGAAATTCCTTACGAAATAATTCCCAACTTTCCGGTTTCAACCGTAGAAGGTCATAGTGGCAAATTAATTGTCGGCAAGCTTGGCAATGTCGATGTTTTAGCCATGCAGGGACGCTTTCATTATTATGAAGGTTATGATATGAAAGCCGTAACTTTTCCGGTTCGGGTAATGAAAGCACTCGGAATCGAAACTTTATTAGTTTCCAATGCTTCGGGAGGCGTTAATCCCGACTTTGAAATTGGTGATTTAATGATTATTAGCGACCACATTAATCTTTTTCCCGAACATCCGCTACGTGGAAAGAATTTCATTGAACTGGGTACTCGTTTCCCCGATATGAGTGAAGCGTATTCGAAAGAACTGATTGCAAAAGCCAAACAAATTGCGGCCAAAAACAACATAAAAGTAGTTGAAGGAGTTTATGTAGGAACGACCGGCCCAACTTTCGAAACACCATCCGAATATCGCTATTTCCGTACAATCGGGGGCGATGCAGTGGGAATGAGTACCGTTCCTGAAGTGATTGTGGCTAACCATGCCGGAATCCGTTGTTTCGGAATCTCTATTATAACTGATTTAGGTGTTCCCGGAAAAATCGTGGAAGTAAGTCATGAAGAAGTGCAGGAAATTGGCAATTCAGTTCAACCGCTTATGACATTAATAATGAAAGAATTGATTCAATAACCGATCAATTCTCAATCGGAATCTAAATTAACCTTTTATGATCAAAAAAACTATAGCACCATTTTTATTTTTACTATTTACATCCTGTTCCAACTGGTTTGGAATTACGGGAAAAGGTGCTATCGTTTCAGAAAATCGCACAGCAACTGATTTTCAGTCCATTGAATTGCTTACTTCTGCAAAAGTTGATATCATAAAAGGTGATACCTTTCTTGTCGAAGTATCTGATTATGAAAATATTATTCGAAATTTATATATTTCGGTTGTATCGCACAATTTAATTATTTCGACCACACCGGCTTCAACTATTTCAATTAACAGCAAGGCTCATGTGATCATTACTATGCCCGATTCATTAAAAACCGTATCGAGTGCCGGAAGCGGTGATATTAATCTGAACTCACCGTTTAAAGACCTGAACACCATGATTCTGACCGGTAGCGGAAATATTAATGCCAATGAAAACTTGAACATTGATAAACTGAACGTCAGCATATTGGGAAGCGGGAATATCACGGCGAAAGGGAATGTAAACACATTAACTACTCTAATTTCAGGAAACGGAAATATGAATTTCCCCCAATTACTTGCCAAAGATGCGACCTGTACAATTACTGGAAATGGAAATACTTACGTAAACGTCATTAACACTTTGAAAGTAATAATTTCCGGTTCAGGAAATATCGTATACACAGGCAATCCGGTTTTGACTCCAACTATAACCGGCAGTGGCCAAGTCATTAAAAACTGATTTTAAGAAGATTAGATTATTTTGAAACGGAAATCATGATTTGTGATTTCCGTTTTTAATTTTGATTATTTTCATAAAACTGTGAAAATCATCAATTCACACTCCAAAATATTCTTTATCTTTGCAAAACACGAATTTAAGAAGCAAAAAATTATGTCCAGATTTACTAAAAAGAAAAAAGAAGATATCGGGTTATCACCTTATGCATTGGTTTTTCGGGGTCAGAAAAAGACAGAGAAGATCCGGCTACATATTCTCGATTTTGACCAAAATGATGTTCGTGAATTTGATGTAAAATCGATCAAACAACTTTCAGAACTTCAAGATTCAAAGACAACTAGCTGGATAAATATAGATGGACTTCATGATGTGAAATTTATGGAGGAACTTGCCGAAATTTTCAAAATTGAAAATAATATTTTGTCTGATATAATGAATCCAGCAATCCGTCCGAAAGTTCAGGAATTTGAAAATGGTTTGTTTATTACCATCAAAATGCTTCAATTTAAGGATTCATCAAGGAATCTGACAGTTGAAAATTTAAGTCTTATTCTGACCGAAAACTCACTGATTTCTTTTCAGGAACAACCCGGCGATGTTTTTGAACCCATTCGTGACCGAATTCATAAACATAAAAACAAAATCCGTTTTTCTGGTACCGATTATCTTGCTTTCGCACTTATTGATGTCGTAGTCGATAATTATATTTATATTATCGGGCAACTCGGTGACCAAATCGAAAATCTGGAAGAAAAGATGACCAATAATCCTCAAAAAGAACTTTTGGAAAGTATCAATCGATATAAACGCGAATTGAATTTTCTACGCAAAAATATAAAACCCGCCAAAGAAATGATTCTGAATTTGGCTAAAATGGAATCGGAATTTATCAATGATGATAACCGAATGCACTTTAGGGAATTACAGGACAACATCAATGAAGCAACAGAACTTTCAGACAGTTATCGTGAAATTCTATACGATCAGTTGAATATTTATCACACCATGATGAGTACCAAACTGAATGATATTATGCGGGTTTTAACCGTATTTTCTGTGATTTTTATTCCACTAACATTTATTGTGGGCGTTTATGGAACTAATTTCGATATTTTGCCAGAACTACACTGGAAGCATGGATATTTTATCATGTGGGGCATTATGTTAATTACCACATTATTTATGCTTTGGTTTTTTCGTCGAAAGAAATGGCTTTAATTTGAACGAATCAACCGTTAATTTGTTTGTAATATAACGAATTAATAATCAGTGATTCATTTGAAACTACAATTTAGTTAATCCACCTAAAATAAATGGAAGAAGAAATTAAAACTCCGCGCAAAAATCCGGTCGAAAATCAAATTTTGGTAATTTTCGGTTCAAACGGAGATTTATCAAAGCGAAAACTTTTGCCTGCCATCTTTCAACTTTATCTAGATAATCTGTTGCCGGAAAGATTTGCAGTTATTGGTGCCGGAAGTCAGGAAAAAGATGAAAAGGCCAATCGCGCTGATGTACGTTTGGCGTTGCAAGAATTTTCCAAATCAAGTGTAGATAAGAATCCAGAAGGTTTAACGCGATTTTTGGAACATGTTTATTATCAGAAGGTAAATAATCAAACTGAAGAAGATTTTGGTACATTAAAAACGTATGTCGACCAGCTTTCTGCAAAACTGGATGTTCCAAAGAATATCATTTATTACTTCTCTATTCCTCCATTTTTATATGAAGTCGTTGCAGCAAATCTTATTCAATACGGATTGAACACCGAAGAGGATGGATGGAAACGAATTATTGTTGAAAAACCGTTTGGATATAGCTTGGAAACTGCTATTGATCTGGATAAAAAACTCAGGAGTGGTTTCAACGAAGATCAGATTTACCGTATTGACCATTATCTGGGAAAAGAAACAGTTCAAAATATAATGGTTACCCGTTTTTCAAACGGCTTTTTTGAACCGATTTGGAACAGAAAATATGTTGATCGTGTTGAAATTACTGCTTCCGAAAAAATCGGTGTAGGAAGTCGTGGAGGTTATTACGATACATCAGGAACCATGCGTGATATGATTCAAAACCATTTAATTCAGGTTTTAGCAGTTGTGGCAATGGAACCACCTTCCATTTTCGATTCAGAATCCATCCGTAACGAAAGTGTGAAAGTACTTCAGGCGTTGCGCCCGATTAAACCTACTGAAGTTGCTGAAAATGTTGTTCGTGGACAATATATCGAAACATTGGTTGATGATGTGATTCAAAAAGGATATCGGCAAGAAAAAGATGTAGCACCCAATTCAAAAACAGAAACTTTTGTAGCCATGCGGATGTTTGTGGACAATTGGCGCTGGGGTGATGTTCCGTTCTATATTCGTACCGGAAAATGTTTGCCTGAACGGGTTACAGAAGTGGTTATTCACCTGAAACCGGCACCACATCAACTTTTCAAACAACGTTGTGTGGCACAATCAACCAATATGATTATTTTACGAATCAGTCCCGATGCAGGTGTTGCCGTTGATTTTGGAATGAAAATTCCCGGAGCAGGTTACAAAGTTCAGAATGTGAATATGGCTTTTCATTATTCCGATCTCGTTCAAAATAAAATTTCAGAAGCTTATGAACGCTTATTGCTGGATTGTATGATTGGCGATTCAACACTTTATGCACGTGCTGATGGAGTAAGAGCAAGTTGGAAATTTATTGATCCAATTTTAAACGCTTGGAAGATAAATCCGGAAATTCCTTTGTATTTTTACGAAGCAAATACCTGGGGTCCGAAAGAAGCCAATGCATTATTTGGCAATAAAGAGCTGAAATGGCGTGCTCCTTTCAAAAAATTTAAATCAGAATAAATTCTTATGTCTGCAAATCTTCATATTTTTGAGACTCCTACAGAAACTGCTCGTGCGGTTGCCGAGCTTATTCTTTTAAAATCGAAAGAAAAAAGCAAGATGTCACTCCCTTTGAATATGGCAATCTCAGGAGGAAATACGCCGAAGTTGCTTTTCAAATTACTTGCAAATGAATTTATTGATTCAATTCCATGGCATTTAGTCCGGATTTTTTGGGTGGATGAGCGTTGCGTTCCACCAACTAATTCCGAAAGTAATTTCGGGATGACTTTTGAATCCTTGCTTCAACAGGTTCCAATTCATGAAGCCAATATATTCAGAATGATGGGTGAAGTTGATCCTGATAAAGAAGCACTTCGATACAGTGATTTACTTTACTCACAGCTTCCCTTAATGAATAGATTTCCAAAATTTGATATCATTTTGTTGGGTATGGGCGATGATGGTCATACAGCTTCTATTTTTCCAAATAATTTAAATCTTCTGCATTCTGACCTGAGTGTTTCGATTGGAATTCAGCCTGAGAGTGGTCAGAAAAGAATAACGCTTACCGGCCAAACAATCAATCAAGCTGATGAAGTGGTGTTTTTTATCACCGGAAAATCAAAAGCAGCTGTTTTGCGACAAATTATTCATCAAGAACCGGGGTTTGAAAAATTTCCGGCTTCGAATGTTCATTCCAATTCGGGAATTACTGATTTCTATTTAGATCAATCTGCTGCCTCAGAATTATAATTTCATTAACCAATTCATTATTACAATATGCAAACTAACAGATTTCTAACTTTACTTTCTCTTGTCCTTTTTATAAGTATTTCGGGGTTTACTCAGCAAGCATCAACCAAAAAATGCTGTATGAGTTCTACTTTTTTCACAGAAAAAGATGCTTCAAATTGGGCGTATATCATTAAAGATAAATCACTCGCTCCGGCTGAAGTTTTTAAAATGAAAGATGGAGTTTTACAAATTTCAGGGCAATCAAGCGGTTATTTGCGAACAAAGAAAATGTATAGCAACTTTACTATGAAACTGGATTGGCGTTGGACTAAAGTGTTTGGAAATAGTGGCGTATTGGTTTATATCCAGCCAAAAGACACTATCTGGCCGGTGTGCTATCAAGTGCAACAAAAAGCCGATGCCACAGGTGATATTATTTGTATGAATGGACTTTGGGCTAAAGAATGTACCGATTCAATAAAATTCACGGTAAATAAACTGAAACCGTCAAACGAAAAACCATTAGGTGAATGGAATAGTATGGAAGTAATTTGCAAAAAGAACACAATGAAAGTTTTCGTAAACGGGGAACTTCAGAACTCTATCACAGGACTAACTGCAAATAAAGGGTATATTGGTTTTCAGAATGAAGGCAAACCACTCGAATTTAGAAATCTAAGAATATTGAAATTGTAATGAATCGAGCAGGAAGTGAGTGATTAATTCGCTCATTGATTACTAGTTTTACGTAACCGGATTCAATGATACGTTTGTAACGATCTTGTTATGCGCACCAACATGAAAACGACTCTCCTTTTTGTTTATTATCAGTGTTGAAGGAATACCTACCAATTCTTTTTTATCCGAAGTTGAAAGTATATTCCAGGTTTGGTAGCTGATTAGCATAAAGCTTTGTTTTGAAAATAAAGCGGTATTTAGCTTCGTCGATTTAATTAGCTTCACTTCATTTGGGTATTGCTGGCGCAATTCATCTATTCCTTTTCGAATCACATCGCTTGTAGTAGCCAGTTTGTTCATGTCAAGAATATTAATTTCAACAGCTGCATTATTCCTGATTAATCGGCGTGCATACCGCAATAAAAATTCATCCGACTCATCATGTAGTAACACAATTGTAGATGATATTTCGGTGAATCCACGGTTTACAAAAACGCCTACGCTACAATTACTATTTTCAATAAAATAGCGTGTTTTGTCTTTTATCAACGAACCGGGATAAAAAATAGCCTGTCGTTTCGAAATATTATTTATGAATCTGTTCAACCATTTTACATTGCCAAATAAGGGACTTTCTTTGAAAAATGGAATCCCCGACAATGAAATTCCGGCACCTACCAACAGAAAATCAAAATTATTATAGTTGGCAGATTTCACAATTTCCGCTTCAATATTATCGGTCACCTTATAATCATTTTCAATCGGAATATTTAAAATACGTGCTTCATCATTCACACTTTTGAAACTATCCACCGAAAATTGTTCTCCGTAAATCGGGTTGGTATCTGTTCCGGGAGTTAAATGCAAAACCGTAACTTCAAGCATATTTTTTGTTCCATCGAGTACAGTTTTCGCAACATCGAGCAATGTCTTTCCATTTTCCGGGTTTCCCAAAGCGATAAGAGCTTTAAAAATCCCTTGTGATTGCTGAGTAACATATTCTTGTTCAATATCTTTTTCGGGAAAGAATTTATTTATCAACGATAAGACCGGTGTAGTCATAAATGTTGTAACTAAAGCCATAATCACCAACATTACGAAAATTGCAGGAGAAAAAATCCCCATTTCATAACCGATATTCAATACTATTAATTCCATCAAACCACGTGTGTTCATCAGCACGCCCAATGACAGACTGTCTTTCCATGACTCGCCAAGTATTTTGGCTGTAAACGCTCCACCGATAAATTTTCCACTTATGGCAACAAGTATAATCACAGCACAAATTATCCACAAATGTGGTGTATTCAACAAACCTATCTGAGTTCTTAAGCCTGTAAATACGAAAAATAAGGGTAGCAAAAGCGTGACTGAAACGTCTTCGATTTTTTCAATTACAAGTCTTCTGAAATTAGGAAAAGGCGGCATGATAACGCCCGCCAGGAAAGCTCCAAACAGTGCGTGAATTCCGATTACTTCGGTTGTATAGGATGAAATAATCAAAAACAGCAACAAAAAAGCCACGATACTTTTGTTCAACACCTCACTATTACTATAAATTTTGCCAACACGTTTCAGGAACGGACGAATGGCAACAAACATAATTAAGACATAAAGCACCGAATAACCAATTGTATACAACGAACTGACCACATTGCCCGTTTTCGCAATGGCAATGGCAGCTGCCAAAATACACCACGCCGTCACATCATTAATTGCTGCACTGGCAATTGCCATGATGCCCAAATGTGTTTTGGTAAGTCCTTTTTCCTGTACAATACGTGCCAGAACAGGGAAAGCTGTAATACTCATCGAAATGCCTATGAACAATGCGAATGAAAGAAAATTGGTATGACCGGCTGCAAATTCATTGTAAATAAAATAGGCCATTATCATTCCGAAAAGGTAAGGAATGATGATGCTTGCATGACTTATGACAAAGGTTACGCCCATTTTTTCTTTCAATGCACCTAGATTCAAATCCATGCCGATGGTAAACATGAATAAAACCAACCCAATCTGACTCAGCACATACAAATTACCAAGAGAACTCGTGGCAAAAAGAAAATTAAAAGTCTCCGGATAAAAATAACCGAGCAACGAAGGACCGAGTAAAATCCCGGCAAGAATCTCACCAATAACGGTCGGTTGTCCGATCTTGGAGAACAAAAAACCGAACAAGCGTGAAACAATTAGAATGGATATTATTTGAAGTAATAACATAGCAGCCGGTTCGGCTATGTTATGAAGTAGTGACGTTTTGAACATTTCAAATCCGCTACCCGAGTCTGTAACATGATTTTGAACAGTTGTCCGGATTTCTAGATTTTCTCCTTTCTGGAACAAGACGTAGCTAAAAATACCGAACAAAATCAGCATTGCAGCATATAGAATCCATGTTCTCAAATGTGTTCTTCTCATTTTATTCAATTTGGTTTCAGCAGTAGTTGCTTTGGTACAAAAAACTGCTGTCAGAAAGTCAGATACCGAACAAAGATAATACTTTTTTAGTTTAGTAACACATCTAAATAATTAATATTTTTACAAATCCACACCTAAACAAATTTTGTGTATGTGCGTTTAATTGATTTACTTTGTACTCAAATTTGAGCTTTTTGATATTTCTCTTTGTAAAATAAAACCTGAATTATGGTAATTGGTATTGGTTTTTGGATTGGATTTATACTTTTTGTTTTAATTATGCTTTCGCTTGATTTGTTTGTGTTTCACAAACAAAATGAAGTGGTAAAAATGAAAGAGGCTTTGCTCTGGAGTGCTTTCTGGATTGCATTGGCCGCGCTCTTTAATATTGGAATTTATTTTTTCATTGGGAAGGTAAAAGCACTTGAATTTCTTACCGGATACCTGATTGAAGAATCACTGAGCATCGATAATCTGTTTGTGTTTATCATGATTTTCGGATTCTTCAAAATCGATCCTAAATTTCAGCACAAAATTCTGTTTTGGGGTATTATCGGAGCTATTGTAATGCGCGCCATCTTCATTTTTGCCGGAGTAGCACTGATTCAACGCTTCAACTGGGTCATGTATATTTTCGGAGCATTTTTGCTTTACACGGGTATCAAAATGCTTTTCGAAAAAGAAGATGCCGAATTTAATCCAAACGACAATATTATCATCCGTGGCTTTAAAAAGGTTTTTCCGGTAACCGACGACATGTCAAGGCCTCATTTCTTTATCCGTAAAGATAAAGTTCTTTATGCCACTCCGTTTTTCATCGTTTTGCTTTTTATCGAAATTTCCGATCTGATTTTTGCCGTTGATTCCATTCCAGCCGTTTTATCGGTTTCGAAAGACATTTTTATCGTGTATACTTCCAATATATTTGCCATTCTAGGCTTGCGTTCGTTGTATTTTGCTTTGAGTGGTATTATGGATTATTTCCATTATCTGAAATATGCACTGGCGGGAATTCTTTCGTTTATCGGCATTAAAATGTGTGCTAACGAACTGGCAGCCGAACTCGGAAGCTCGTTTCATATCAGCAATTTTGTTTCATTGGGAGTGATTGTAGGTTTCCTAACGATTTCAATTCTATTGTCGATTATTGTAAAGAAAATAACAGAACAGAAGGTTGTGCAATAATCCGAAACAACCAAAATAGCCGACAAGAAAACGGTCGGTGGCACTCTTCTACTGATTCATTTCATTTGCTTCGTCCAGTTTTTCTTTTTCTGCCTTCACCGTTTTTTTATGTTTCCGCCAACCTTCGCGTATGGCAATGCTCTTTTTTTCACGGGCAATATTAACGTTGAGCAGTCGCACGAATCGCTCGTATTCCTCCGGTTCATTTATAGTCATAAGCGCATTGACCCGCCACACCACATCCTGATAAACTTTGTCGGTCACCATTCGTGCCTTTCGAACGTTGCCGTTTCCACGTTGGCTGCTTTCGCTAATCCTGTCCATCCAAGTGTTGTTGTAGGTTTCGTTCAAATTTTCCAGTGCGTTGAGCCACCCGCTAATTTGCAGCAATTCTAAACTTTCAGTATTTTTGAGTGAACGCAGACGTTCTATCAAAAGGCTAATCCGGACGGTGCGAATCGGGTTCGAACAATTATGCATGTACGCAATGCTTTTTATATGAATCGAAATATAGTGTGCTGCATTTCGCATAGCCGTATCGTAATGACGGAGGCAGCTCTCGTAATGATGTGTCAGTCCGGCATACAATTCTTCACGCTGCGCATTCTGTTTCACCAGTTCGTCGGTAATAAAACTCTTACGACGCACCCTGCCAGCGTCTTCTTCGGCCTGTATTGCCAGGTTGAAAGGCTCAATCACCTTTTCCATCCCGTGTGATGCCATGTTTTCACTCTCAAGCAAGCTTTTCACTTCCGACATAAAGGCCTTATGACTTGCGTTCTTCAATTTCTGTAGTGTTATTGGGAGGATTTTTAGCATGTTCATACAATTTTAGAGTTATCTTTATATCGCCATATTATGGAGCTACAAATATAATATAATTTTATAAATACCTGTAATTGTAAGTATAAATATATTTATATTTTTATATCAACACACAGTTATAATATAAATATTATGAAATACTGATAGTATCATTTATCGGTATTATAAATATATGTTCGTAATTGTTTGTCAGAGACCAGAAACATCCCGAAACGTACGAATGAATTGTCAAATGCATCCTGAAATATCCATACTGATCCATAGGAATGAATGTAATGACATCAAAACATCAAGAAAACGAAGTGGGAATAGGCAAATGCGGAGTGAAACATCCAATTAATGGGAATAGATTGAATGAATGCGGTAGGGTGAAATAAAAACAGAGTCACCAATTGGCAACTCTGCTTTCTAAATTTCAAATATTTTAATAGTATTATTCCTCAAAATCAAATTTCTGTTGTTCATTTCTAAGAATGTGTCGAATAATCTTATTTACTTGGTAAGATTTGTTGATATATGTGTTTACAGAATCGTCCCATTTTTGATTTATTTGTAACTCCACTTCCAATACATCTCCTTTTGCAAAGGCTTCGTCTTTATCTATAAGAGTATAAAAGTTTGGATCATTTATTTTTGCGGAAATTTTGTTTCCTTTAAAAAAGAATTCCCATTTTAAAGATTCTTCAAAAGACAATCTTACGATATTAAGTGTAGCAGCCTCCGTAAGAATCCTTTCATCTTTAAGAATCTCTTCAGATTTTAGTGACATATCTGAAAACTCTTCTTTTTCAATTCGTATAATTGGGTTTTCGTTTTTATCAGTTACTTCAAAAGCAGTAATTGCAGGATCATTATTTAAAACTTCAAAATTCTGAGATAACGCATCTTTTATTACGGAACTTTGTTCGTATACCTTACATCCGCAATTGACCATTAAAAAGACTGTCAAAACCCATCGTATATATTTAGTAATAAATAACATACGAGGATGTTGACAGTTGAAAAAAATCACCTAACTTAGTGCCTGAAAGAAAAAAGAAACAATAATT
>JBBRTR010000003.1:0-46653 GCA_038244215.1 Bacteroidales bacterium | reverse complement strand
TAACAGACGTTTTTCCGTTGAATAGAAAAAACGGTACGCCTCTCACACTCATTTGATATGCCTGATAAATATCTTCACGAACGTCCTCAACATATTCGTCACTTTCAAGAACCGTTTTTACTTCATTCGCATTGAGTCCTATTTCTTCACCCAGTTGACTAAGTGTCGGAATATCGTCAAAATTTTTACCTTCAGTGAAATAAGCTCTAAACAGTCTTTCTTCGGCTTCGTTCTGCAATCCGTGTTTTTTTGCCAAATGCGAAAATCGGTGAGCGTTGAATGAATTGGCCGGAATGGCAATATCAAAATTATAAGTAAGTCCTAAACTTTTGGCAGTTTGAGTTACTTGGTCATTATAATGCTTAGCCTCTTCAATGCTGATTCCTTTATGTTCGGCTAAATATTGATGAATATTTTTTGATGGATCAGTTTGAATTTTAGGTGCGAGCTGAAATGCTTTCCATACAATTTCAATATCTTCGGAATTTTTAAACGTGGATAAAGCTTTTTCAAATCTCCGTTTGCCAATATAACAATATGGACACATCACGTCACTCCATATTTCAACTTTCATCTTATTTTTTGTTGTCATAATCTATTTTTTCTTGTTCTTTTTAAAAGTCTGGTAAGTTTGGTATTTAAACAACGAACAAATGAGAAAGTTTATAGCGGATAAGGCCGACGCAATAACAGCCTGAAAATAAAATGAAGAAAATTACAAGAAATGAAATGCTTATTTTGTGGGTAGACAAGCGTTTAATTAGTATCCTTGATGCAGCGTATAGATAAACCGCTTTTTTTCATGTAGTTATTTCGATCTACTGTACTCAGATTGTATTGCAAAGCAAGCGTCAAAGCCGTGGAGTCTGTTTTAGAAGTTGAACTCCACCACGTACCGATAGAATCTACCTTATTGAAATTGTATGCATTATTAATTCGTTGACCTCCCGGAAGCGCCGAAAATCCCGAACTATTATTCTTTTTAAAATCAAAACCAATTGCACTACTACTGATTGATGATTGCCAATGTGTGGTGGAAGCCAATATTTTGGCTATTGAACCTGACTGGAAATAATATTGACTCACTTCATTTTCGAGTGTTGTCCAATCCGCATCGGTTGGAATATGCCATCCTTTTGGTGCCAATTTTCCGGTATTGACAGTGTACCAGTTATATAAAGCGCCATAAACTTCCTTATAAGAAACCGAATCATTATTGTACCAACAATAGGCAGGAGAATTCAGGTTTACCCACACAGCGCTATCTTTAACCAACGGAATTGCTGTGGAATCGTTATAATGTGTGGTTTTTAAATTCTCAATCATCCATGTTTGTGTTCCTATAATGACAGTCTGATACACATTACCATCCACATCGGTCACATTGTCTCCCATAACCGGCGGGGTCACGGTCGAAGTACAAGCTGTGGCCATTAAAAGTACAAAAGCTATTAATTGAATTCCTAAATTGCGAATCGTTCTCAAAATCAATATCAGTTTAAATTTGTTGTAAAAGTAAGCAATTTCAGACAAAAGAAGAATTCTTGTTAGAATAGCTTTTATTTCTGTCGGAAAATTAGATGGCAAACAGTTCATTTCTTCACTTTCAAAATCATTCTCACGATCAAAAAGAAAACTAAAAAGAGTATTATTCCTGCAAAGAAAACCAGAATGCTATCAATGTTCAGGTTTTTCAGTGAAAGTCTTTTTAGCATTAATGCCGACAGGATGAATACAATTCCCATAAGCGGTATAAACGGTTTGGCAAATTTTGTTTTCATTGAGAAATCAATATCCTTTGTTTATTGCCCGAACGGAGTCTGGTTCGTGCACTCTACATTATCGCCAGGTGTTACTTTAAAATATTTGCAAAAATACTTGTAATACTTATAACGATACATGGTTTTGTCCATATCTTTTCCGCTTCCGCATTCTACACCACCATTTATCACATTTACGGTAGCTCCAAAACCAGGTTTGCGTCCTTTTTGTAAATCCGCTGAGTTCGGTTTCCACATTCCTGTCATAATTTCGTGACACGAAGGCTTCGGAAATTGCGGCGTCATCCAGAACCAAAGCGCCGAAGCAAAAGCAAGCATGGAATTTTGCTCCAACCATTCAGGATGTTGAAGGAGTGAATCCTTCGTTCCGAACCACGCTTCGCTGAACTGTCCGTAATTGTAATTCCAACTCAGTTGTTTCGGTCCGCGTCCGTAATAGCTTTTACCTTTTACAGGCGGATAATTCTTTTTAGAATAATCGGCATAGGCATTCTTGGTTGCCGAAGTTTCTTTCACAAAATACAATCCCCATTTGAAATAGCCACCGGGAGCTTCATTCCAGCCGCCACTTGTTTCTTGGGCTATGTTGGCTAAAAAAGCAGCCAATTCACGTTTTTGTGTAACAGTATTTCCGTTTAGAAATTCGGGAAATACTTTAGCTGCTTTAATGAATGCTTTGAATGAATAAAAATCCGGTGCATTTTTCTGACTAGCTGATTCACCTCGCCCACTCCGGTTAGGGAAAAGCTCATTCCAGCTTTTTTCGTTCAGAAAAGTCGTCAGTTTGGTACTACTATTTTTATTTACCAACCGACTAAGTGGTATTTCCGTTGCAGAACAGGTTTGAGAAAATACTTGAAATGAAAGCATTAAAAATGTTCCGATAAAAAACTTTTTCATATCCGGTTTCTTTTTAGTTATTTTTTCCAGAATGCAGGCGTAAAAAGTAATAAAACGGTAAAAAGTTCGAGACGTCCAATCAACATGATAAACGAAAGAAACCATTTGCTGAATTCAGGGATTTGGGAAAAATTTCCGCTCGGCCCAAGCAGTCCAAGTCCCGGTCCTACTCCACCCAGACAAGTGATCAGTCCACCGACTGATTCCAGAAATCCCATGCCCGAAATTGCCAATACCAGAATACCAAAAGCGGCAACCACAAGATAAAGTAAGGTAAAAGCTAAAACACGTGTCACAAGATCTTGCTGAACCAAATGTCCGCTGTAACGAACAGGAACAACTGCATTTGGGTGAATCAACCGTTTGAATTCGTAATAAATAGCTTTAACTGATATAACCACACGAATCATTTTTATACCACCACTCGTCGAACCAGCCGATGCCCCTGTGAGCATAACGATTAGCAAAATAACCCAAGTCAAAGGTTTCCATGTCATATAATTAGCCGTGCTAAAACCGGTTGTTGTCATAAGCGAAGTCACCGTGAAAAGTGCATTACGCCAAGCTTGTTCAAGCATTTTGAAACTATGAATATTCGAAAAATCAATCAAAGATAATGCCGTAATAATGGAAAATGAAAATAAAACGATTAAAAAATAACGTAATTCCTCGTTGTCCTTTATTCTTTTCCATTTGCCTTTTAGTCCGAAATAATACAAACTGAAATTGATTCCTGAAAGAATCATAAAAACAATGATGGTATATTGAATAAATGGCGAAGTCCAGTAAGCAATATTGGCCTGCTTCGTTGAAAATCCTCCCGTGGCAATTGTTGCAAACGACTGACAAAGTGCATCAAACCAGTTCATTCCGCCGAAACGAAGCAAAATGGTTTCACCGATATTCAGTGAAACATAAATAGCAAAAAGACGTTTTGCTGTTTCGTTTATTTTTGGATGGATTTTATCTTTGGTAGGACCGGGCGATTCCGCCGCAAAAAGTTGTGAACCACTAACACCGAAAACAGGTAAAAGAGCAAGCGAAATGACGATAATCCCCAATCCTCCAAGCCAATGAGTAAAACTTCTCCAAAATAACATGCCGTGTGACAGCGATTCAATATTATTCAGAATGGACGCTCCTGTGGTGGTAAATCCTGAAATGGTTTCGAAGAATGCGTCGGTAAAAGAAGGAATGGATTTGCTTAACCACAAAGGCAACAACCCGAAGAGTGTAAAAATAATCCAGGTAAATGTTACGATAACAGAACCTTCGCGTTTTCCAATTTTCGAAGTTGGGTTTTGTCCAAAATAAACTCCCAAACCTCCAAAAAAAAACGAAATTGCAGAAGACATTAAAAAATATTTGGCATCATGTTCGCCGTAAATCAGCGGAATTAAACACATTGCCAATAAAAGAGCACTTTCAACGAGCACCAAACTGCCCATCATTTTCAGTACCAACCGTAAATTGAATTCGCTTTTCATCAGTTGAAATATGTTTCAATTTTACGTATGGCTGAAGAAACACAAAAAACAATCACATGGTCATTGGGCTCAATAGTCGTGGTACCATTCACAATACTTCCTACTCCATTCCGCACAATTCCTCCGATATTCACTTCGTCGGGTAAACGAAGATTTTTAATCGGCGATTTGGTAATTTTAGATCCTGTCTTTGCCACAAATTCAACTACTTCAGCATCAGCATACGATAAACTTCTCACATTCAATACATCAGCATCCAATGTAATTTGATAAATATAGCTGGCTGCAATCAACTTTTTGTTAATTACTGTTCCAATATCCATGCTTTCGGCCAACATAATGTAATCGATATTTTCAACTTCTGCCACAGTTTTCTTTACTCCTAAACGTTTTGCTGCAACACAAGCTAAAATGTTAGCTTCGGAATTTCCGGTTACTGCAACAAATGCATCCATTTCCTCAATACCCTCTTCTTTAAGAATATCAATATTCCGCCCATCACAGTTGATAATTAAAGAGTTATTGAATTTATCGGCAAGCGCATAACTTCTTTCCCTATTCTGTTCCAATACTTTAACATGAATGTTTGAAGGCAAGTTTCGCATCGTTTTCTGAGCGATACGACTACCGCCCATAATCATTACATTTTTTATCTGAAAATCTTCTTTACCGGCCTGAATTCTTACAAAATCAAGATTTTTGGGAGTAGTAATAAAATAGACGATATCATTTTCGAGAATCATGTCAGAGCCAGTCGGAATAATCGTTTTTGTCTTCCGTTTGATAGCCACAACCCTGTATTTCCCGTGATCGAATTCGCCCGTGCTGAATTTTCGGTTTACTATGCTTGCATTGCCTCTGACTTTGATTCCTAACAAAATTAATGCGTTGTTACAAAAACTTAGATTTTGACGTAACCAATTACGGTTAAGCGACTCAACAATTTCTTCTGCCGCCAGGCTTTCAGGGTAAATGAGGTAATCAACCCCCATTTTCTTAAAGAATTCCTTATTTTTAGGTAAAAGATATTCGTAATTGTCAATGCGAGCGAGGGTTCGTTTAGCACCAAGGTTGGTGGCAAGCATACATGCTGTCATGTTAACGCTTTCGGAAGGTGTTACCGCCACAAACAAATCGACATTCTGAACTTTTGCTTCTTTTAAATCACTAATTGATGTTGCAGAGCCTTCGAGAGTCAGCAAATCATAATTTGCCTCCATATCTTTCATTCTTAGTGGATCTTCATCAATCAACGTGATATCCATATTTTCACGCGAAAGCATTTTTGCCAGAAATCTACCTACTTCACCAGCACCTGCAATAATAATTCTCATTTCCTTACCTTATTTTTTTCTCTTTATTTTACAATATTATCATCCTACTTTACTGGCACTTTCGAAACGGATACTTTTAATTCCTTTTAAATAACCAAGTATGCTGTTAAAAATTCCCTCTTCGTCAAGTTCAAGCATATGATACAATTCTTCAGGAGTTCCGTGTTCAATAAAACTGTCTGGAATTCCAAGACGTTTCACCTGCACATTATAGCCTTTGTCCGACATAAATTCCAGAACTGCACTACCAAATCCACCCTGAATCACACCATCCTCAATAGTCATAATCTGATCGAATTTTTTGGCAATTTCATGCAACATTTCTTCGTCCAACGGTTTTACAAAACACAGATCGTAATGTGCAATCGAAATGTCATATTTATTTTCAAGGTCGGTAATGGCTTTTGCAGCTGAATTTGCAATAGTACCGATTGTTAGAACAGCCAAATCTTTTCCATCTTTGAGACACTCCCCTTTTCCTATTGGTTGAACCGTCATAGGTGTTTTCCAATTGGTCAGGTAGCCTTTTCCGCGTGGATAACGGATTACAAATGGCCCCATATCTTTTTGTTGTCCGGTAAACATTAAGTTCCGCAATTCAGTTTCATTTCTTGGTGCCGAAATGGTAAGATTTGGAATGCAACGCATGTATGCCATATCAAAAAGTCCGTGATGAGTTGCTCCATCAGAACCAACAATTCCTGCCCTATCCAGACATAAAACTACATTCAGTTTCTGAATTGCAACGTCATGAATCACATTATCGTAAGCCCGTTGCATAAATGAAGAGTATATATTGCAAAACGGAATCATTCCTTCTTTTGCCATACCTGCCGAGAAAGTCACTGCATGTCCTTCGGCAATTCCCACATCAAAAACACGGCTCGGATATTCTTTTTGCATGATATTCATGCAACAACCTGAAGGCATGGCGGGTGTGACGGCTACTATTTTATCATTTTCTCGTGCCAGTTCCAGTAAAGTTTCACCAAAAACATCCTGGAATAACGGTGGGGAAAGCGTAGAACTTGGTGTGGTAATCAGTTCTCCTGTTTGAACATCAAATTTACCGGGAGCATGCCATCCTGTTACAGACCTTTCAGCAGGTTCATAGCCTTTTCCTTTGGTAGTAATACAATGCAAAACCTTTGGACCTTTGAAATTCTTGATATCATTCAGAATCCGAACCAAACCTTCCACATCGTGTCCATCAACGGGTCCAAAATAACGGATATTCAATCCTTCAAAAATATTATGCTGTTTTGTTAGTGCAGCCTTAACCGTATTATTAAAACTGATTATCCGGTTCTTCTTTTTCTCATTTATAATACCCATATTTTTGAGAGTATTATAAGCTTTGTTGCGGATTTTGTTATAAGTTCTTGAAGTGGTAATGTCAACCAGATACTGGGTTATTCCACCTACGATTGGATCAATAGCCATTTGATTATCATTCAGGATAATCAACAGGTTGTTTTTATCCATCGAAGTATTGTTCAGCCCTTCGAATGCCAAACCACCGGTCATGGCACCATCACCAATCACTGCAACCACCTTTCGGTTCGGTTCTTCTTTCAACAACGAAGCCACCGACATTCCCAAAGCAGCCGATATGGATGTTGATGAATGACCTACGCCGAAGGCATCGTATTCACTTTCTCTGGGATTGGGAAACCCACAAATTCCTTTAAATTGTCGATTGGTATGAAACTGATCTCGGCGACCGGTTAATATTTTATGGCCGTAAGCCTGATGACCAACATCCCAAACGATTCTATCGTAAGGCGTATTGAAAACATAATGAAGTGCTACAGTAAGCTCAACAACACCTAAACTTGAACCTAAATGTCCCGGATTCTTTGAAACTTCATCAATAATAAATTCTCTTAATTCATCACAAACCTGAGGTAATTTTGCTTTATCAATCGCTTTTAAATCAACAGGGGAATTTATATTATTTATATATTGAAATAATCTTTTCTTCATGATATTGTCTAAATTGGTTACAAAAATAATACAATTTTGTCGTCCTCTTCTATCTTTGATTGCTTATCTTTTTTCAAATTGTATTAATGGTATAACAAATATACTTACAAAATGCTCAAAAATGCTCATATTCTGATTTTATTTAATAAAAACTGACCTATTCCTATCAAATTGAAAAAAAAAATGATTTTTTTCTTCCAAACTATTTGTTATTTAAAATTCTTGCCTTATCTTTGCTGCCACAAAAAAATGATATGAATTCTCAACGCATTTATACTATTCTACTCCTCGTCGTGCTTTTGGTCAAGAATCAATGGTGAGATGGTTATGTAGTATACATGTATGTGAACATACAAAAAACCTTTCTCACCATAACGGAGAAAGGTTTTTTTATTAGCCCCCTAACCTTTTAAAGGGGGAATTTGCAAGTACGTCTTTATCATTTTTATTTTAAGGCTAGTTAGAGGTAAATTTGACATTATAAAACAGAAATATGATGAATAAAGAAAATAATACTAACTCAAAGCTCCCCCTTCAGGGGGCTGGGGGGCAAGTACTTCGAAGCTTAACCAGTACTTCCGGACGTAGAATGGCCGGTGCACGTTCACTTTGGCGTGCAAACGGAATGACAGACAAGCAAATGGGTAAACCTATTATTGCAATTGTAAATTCGTTTACGCAATTTGTACCAGGACACGCTCATTTGCACCATATTGGCCAACAGGTTAAAGAAGAAATTGAAAAGCTAGGTTGTTTTGCAGCCGAATTCAACACAATCGCCATCGACGATGGCATTGCCATGGGACATGATGGAATGCTTTATTCGCTTCCTTCGCGCGATCTGATTGCAGATAGTGTTGAATATATGGTAAATGCTCACAAAGCAGATGCTATGATATGCATCAGCAATTGTGACAAAATTACGCCGGGTATGCTGATAGCTGCTATGCGATTGAATATTCCTACGGTTTTTGTTTCGGGTGGTCCGATGGAAGCCGGTAAACTGGACGGAAAACAACTGGATTTGGTTGATGCCATGGTGCAATCGGCTGACGAAAGTGTTTCGGATGCTCAGGTAACAAGAATTGAAAATGCGGCTTGTCCAACATGCGGATCTTGTTCGGGGATGTTTACAGCTAATTCGATGAATTGTCTGAATGAAGCTTTGGGACTTGCTTTACCCGGAAATGGAACCATAGTTGCAACACATGTCAATCGTACACAACTATTTGTAGATGCTGCAAAACTTATTGTTGAAAACGCCAATAAATATTATTTTCAAGGTGACGAAACAGTATTACCACTGACAATAGCTACGCGAGAAGCTTTTATGAATGCCATGAGACTGGATATTGCCATGGGTGGTTCAACTAACACAGTACTTCATATTTTAGCTATTGCTCATGAAGCCGGTGTCGAATTCAGCATGGATGATATTGATTCATTATCACGACAAACTCCCTGTTTGTGCAAAGTCGCACCAAACTCTGAAAAATATCATGTTCAGGATGTAAATCGTGCCGGAGGTATTCTAGGAATTTTGGCTGAACTAAGCAAAGGCGGTTTACTTGATACTACAGTATATCGGGTTGATGGAATGACTTTGGGAGAAGCAATCAGAAAATTTGATATTACAAGTGCAAATGTAATTCCTTCAGCAATTGAAAAATACAAAAGCGCACCCGCAAACCGTTTCAATCTCGTATTAGGATCTCAAAACAACCAATATCCTGAATTGGACAGTGATCGAGCAAACGGTTGTATCCGCGATATTGAACATGCTTACACAACAGAAGGCGGTCTTGCAATTTTGAAAGGAAACATTGCACAGGATGGATGTGTTATAAAAACTGCCGGTGTAGATGAAAGTATTTGGAAATTCAGTGGACCGGCTAAGGTTTTTACTTCTCAGGATAGTGCTTGCACTGGAATTTTAAGTGGAGAAGTTGTTGCTGGTGATGTGGTGGTGATTATATACGAAGGTCCAAAAGGTGGACCCGGTATGCAGGAAATGCTTTATCCGACTTCGTATATCAAATCAAAACATTTAGGTGAGCAATGTGCTTTAATAACTGATGGCCGTTTTTCAGGTGGAACTTCAGGTTTGTCAATTGGTCATGTTTCACCTGAAGCTGCTTCTGGAGGAAATATTGGATTAATTGAAAATGGCGATATTATTGAAATTGATATTCCAAATCGCACTATTCATGTGAAACTTTCTGATGAAGAATTGCTGAAACGCCGTGAAGCAGAATTAGCACGGGGCAAAGATGCATTTACTCCAAAAGACAGAAACAGAATTATCTCAAAAGCACTGAAAGCGTATGCCAGTATGGTAAGCTCTGCTGATAAAGGTGCTGTGAGAATGATTGACTAAAAAAACTGCCCCCTAACCCCCTAAAGGGGGAATTTTAGTGGGTGACAACTTTAATATTTGTGAATAATATACATTTTACGTTCTTAAGTCCCCTTTAGGGGATTTAGGGGTTATTTAAATTTTATGGAAAAAACTAAAATAACAGGAGCACACGCATTTATGCAGGCGTTAGTCGCCGAAGAAGTTGAGACTATCTTCGGTTATCCGGGTGGAGCAATTATGCCCGTTTTCGATGCATTATTCGATTATGATAAACATATCAATCATATTCTTACCCGTCACGAACAAGGCGCAACTCATGCTGCACAAGGTTATGCCCGTGTTTCGGGAAAAGTGGGAGTTTGTCTGGTTACTTCGGGTCCGGCTGCAACAAATGCCATAACGGGGATCAGTGATGCAATGCTTGACAGTACGCCACTCGTGGTAATAACCGGACAAGTTGGTGCCGCATTGTTGGGAACGGATGCTTTTCAGGAAATTGATGTGGTTGGTATTACACAACCAATTACAAAATGGGCCTATCAGATTCGCCGGGCAGAAGATATTGCCTGGGCTGTTGCCAGAGCATTTTATATTGCCCGAACAGGCCGTCCCGGTCCTGTAGTGTTGGATTTCACCAAAAACGCACAAATACAAGAAGTTGAATTTGATTACAAGCCTTGTACGTTTATCCGAAGCTATTTGCCAATTCCTGAGGTTCAACCTACTCAGATTGAAGCTGCTGCAGCCTTGATAAATCAAGCAAAAAAGCCCTTTGCCTTGGTTGGTCAAGGTGTAATTTTGGCAAATGCAGAAAAGGAATTAAAAACTTTTTTGGAGAAAGCAGATATTCCTGCAGCTTGGACTCTTTTGGGTGCTTCGGCAATGACGTCCGATTTTCATTTAAATAAAGGTTTTTTGGGAATGCATGGAAATGTAGCTCCAAACATGATGACCAACGAATGTGATGTATTGATTGCCATTGGAATGCGTTTTGACGACCGTGTTACCGGCGATTTGAAAACCTATGCCAAGCAGGCCAAAATCATACATCTTGATATTGACGCTGCCGAGATTGGAAAAAATGTAATCCCTGATGCACCGGTTTTAGGCACAATAAAAGAAACATTACCTGCTATAACCGAAAAAATCAATAAAGCAAATCATTCGGATTGGATTAAATCATTTGAACAATATGAAAAACTTGAATTCGATAAAGTAATTCAACGTGAAGTTTATCCTTCAACCGGAGAAATAACAATGGGTGAAGTTATTCATAAAATCTCCGATGCAACGAATGACAATGCTGTGATTGTAACCGATGTGGGTCAGAATCAAATGCTTGCAGCACGTTATTCAAAATATTCACAAACTCGTAGTTTAGTAACTTCAGGTGGTCTGGGAACAATGGGTTTTGGATTGCCAGCTGGAATTGGAGCTAAAATGGGTGCTCCAGAACGTACCGTTTGTACTTTCCTTGGAGATGGTGGATTTCAGATGACAATTCAGGAGTTAGGAACTATTATGCAGGAAAAAATTGGCTTGAAAATGATAATCCTGAACAACCATTTTTTGGGTATGGTGCGCCAATGGCAGGAAATGTTTTTTGACGAACGTTATTCATTTACAGAAATGCAAAATCCCGATTTTATTGCCATTGCGAAAGCCTATAAAATTGATGGAAAAGAAGTTCACAAACGCGAAGAACTCGATGAGGCTATTGCCGATATGTTGAAAGACGACAAGCCTTATTTGCTGGTTGTAAATGTAGAAAAGAAAGGTATGGTTTACCCGATGGTTCCATCTGGTACGTGTGTAACTAACATATTATTAGGAGATTAAGTTATGGAAAATAAATTATATACAATCACTGTTTTTTCAGAAAATACAGTTGGGTTACTCGGACAAATAACGATTATTTTTACCCGCCGTGCATTGAATATTGAAACTTTATCCGTTTCACCTTCGGCGATAAAGGGAATTCACAAATTTACAATTACAGTTTTAACAACGGAAGACGTGATTTCTAAAGTCGTGAAACAGATTGATAAACGAATTGATATTCTTAAAGCGTATTATAATACCGATGAAGATCTGGTATTTACTGAAATTGCTCTTTATAAAGTGGCAACTGAAAAATTTATTGAAAGTGGCTCAGTAGAAAAATTGATTAAAAAATACCATATTCGTACTTTAGAAATGAATAAGGATTTTGTGGTACTTCAAAAAGCAGGTCATTATGAAGAAACTCAAAAATTATTTGCCGAATTGAGTGAAACAGTAGGCGTTTTGCAATTTATTCGTTCCGGTCGTGTAGCAATTACCCGCTCGAAAGTGGAACGATTAAGTGATATGCTCCAGAGTATTCAAAATAAGTTCGGGGAAATTAAATAATTATAAAAATATAAATCATTTATTATAACAATTCTAAGATTTTAATATAAACACTTAGGGTTTTTAAAATTTAAAGAAAATGGCAAATTATTTTAATTCACTTCCATATCGACTGAAAGGTCAGGAATTAGGAAAATGTGATTTTATGCAAAGTAGCGAATTCGCTGATGGTGTCAAAAAACTTGTTGGTAAAAAAATCGTGATAATTGGTTGTGGCGCACAGGGTTTGGCTCAGGGTCAAAATATGCGCGACAGCGGTCTAGATGTTTCTTATGCTTTGCGCAAAGAAGCTATTGCCAACAAACGTGCTTCGTTTGTTAATGCTACCGAAAACGGATTCAAAGTAGGTACTTTCGAAGAATTAGTTCCAACTGCCGACTTGGTTTCTAACCTTGCTCCTGACAAACAACACACTTCAGTTGTAAATGCTGTGATTCCTTTGATGAAAAAAGGTGCTTGCCTTTCGTATTCTCACGGATTCAATATCGTGGAAGAAGGAACTCAAATTCGCAAAGATATTACAGTAGTAATGATTGCACCAAAATCGCCGGCTTCTGAAGTTCGAGCTGAGTATTTACGTGGTTTCGGCGTTCCTACGCTGATTGCAGTTCACTCGGATAATAATCCAAACGGCGACGGTCTGGAAATTGCGAAAGCGTATTGTGTAGGTACTGGAGGTCATAAAGCTGGCGTATTACTTTCGTCATTTGTGGCAGAAGTAAAATCGGATTTAATGGGCGAACAAACTATTCTTTGTGGATTGTTGCAAACAGGTTCTATTCTTTCGTTCAACAAAATGGTTGAAAAAGGAATTGATGCAGGTTATGCTTCTAAGCTTGTTCAATATGGTTGGGAAACGATTACTGAAGCGTTGAAAATTGGTGGCATTACCAATATGATGGATCGTCTTTCTAACCCGGCCAAAATCGAAGCATTTAAACTTGCTGCCGAATTGAAAGACATTATGCGTCCATTGTTTATCAAACATATGGATGATATTTTATCCGGTGAATTCTCTCGTATTATGATGGAAGACTGGGCAGCAGGTGACAAAAACTTATTGGCATGGCGTGCCGAAACAGGCGAAACTGCATTTGAAAAAACTCCTGCAGCTGCTGTTGAAATCAGCGAACAAGAATACTTTGATAATGCTGTTTTAATGGTTGCTTTTGTAAAATCAGGCGTTGAGTTGGCTTACGAAACCATGACTTGCTCGGGAATCAAAAATGAATCGGCTTACTACGAATCTTTACACGAAACACCGCTTATTGCAAACACCATTGCACGTAAGAAATTGTTCGAAATGAACCGTGTTATCTCTGATACAGCCGAATATGGTTGTTACCTGTTTGATCATGCTTGTAAGCCGCTTTTGGCTGACTTTATGAAGAAAATAGATACAAACGTAATTGGTAAAAACTTCAATGCAGGCAAAGACGGACATGTAGATAATTTCGAACTGGTAAAAGTAAATGCTGCTATCCGTAATCACTCCATCGAAATTTGTGGAGCAGAATTGCGTGAAGCAATGACTGCCATGAAGAAAGTTGTAGAATAAGGGAAATAACTCTGTAAAATTCAAGAGCCACTCCCGATTGGAAGTGGCTCTTGCTTTTCGTTGAAAAAATTAAATATTAATATTGTTCTTTTTCATTTGGGAAATTACCTGATTTAACATCTTCTACGTAATGTTCTATTGCCTCATTCATAATGGACTGAATGTTAGCATATCTTCTTAAGAATCGTGGAGAAAAATCTTGTGTAAGTCCAATCATATCATGTAAAACCAAAACCTGACCGTCTACTCCGTTACCGGCACCAATTCCAATTACAGGTATAGTCAATTCAGCAGCAACTTGTTCAGCCAACTTAGCCGGAATTTTCTCCAAAACAATTGCAAAACAACCTGTTTCTTCTAATAAATGCGCATCCCGAATTAACTTTGCAGCTTCGTCATCTTCTTTTGCCCGAACGGCATAAGAACCATATTTATTGATTGATTGAGGCATTAATCCCAAATGACCCATAACCGGAATTCCGGCACTCAAAATTCTTTTTACGGATTCTATAATTTCTTCCCCACCTTCCACTTTCAAACAATCTCCATGAGTTTCTTTCATAATTCTGATTGCCGAAGCTAAAGCTTCCCTTGAATTTCCCTGATAACTTCCAAATGGCATATCAATAACCACCAATGCACGTTTTACACCTCTGACTACTGATTTTGCAAGAAAAATCATTTGATCAAGTGTTATGGGCAAAGTAGTTAGATTCCCACACATCACATTTGATGCTGAATCGCCTACAAGAACAATGTCAACACCAGCTTGGTCAACAATTGAACCCATGGTATAATCATATGCAGTTAGCATACTTATTTTTTCACCTCTATGTTTCATTTCCAACAACCTCTGGGTAGTAACACGTCTGGAATCTTCACTATGAACTGACATAATAATTGTGTTTAAATTTGTGCGTGCAAAGATATGTATTATATTTGCATTTTACAATTTGTCATTTTTTTTACATCTAAAACTAATATAAAGATGTGAAAAAAAATATTTGAAAAGAGAAAACTAATCAATTTTATAACGATATCGCATTTTATTCATCAATTTTTCCCTTTTTAAACTTATCTTTGCAAGCTATTTTTGCACCGCAATTAAAAAACTTATAAATGAACTTGAAAGAGAAATTTTCCTTTTTGACAAGTACTGATATGTTTTCACATATAACAAGTTTGAAGTACATTCCTCGTTGGGTTGTATTATTTGTTGATGTTATTATTTGTATAATATCTTATTATATAGCATATTATTTATCATCTGGATTTTATCGTATAGCTCCCGAAGAAGGTTTTATTACTTTTTCTCAGCGTCTTGGAATTTTAATGAGCCTTCAGGTTATCTTTTTCTGGATTTATCATACATATTCCGGAGTTTTACGATATTCTGGATATGTCGATGCTGCAAAACTCTTACTAGCAGTATGTTCTAATGTTGGATTGTTAATGTTAATCAATCTTATTGCAATAAAAACAGCTCATAATTCTATCTTCTTTTACTCTTCGCTTTTGATTTATGCTGTAATATCTTTCCTTTTATTGTTTTTCTTAAGGCTTTTAGTTAAAACAGTTTATGATTATTTTTCTGAAAACATTGGTCAGATAACTCCGGTTATGATTTTCGGAACTCAGTCTGCTGCTATTGGAATTGCCAAAATGCTCCGAACAACAGAAGATAACAAATATAAACTTGTAGGTTTTATTGATGATGATAAAAATGCGACTCAACGGGTCATCATGGGAGTTAGAGTATACGCTCTGGATGAAAAAACAATTCGCAGGATTGTCTTAAAAAAGGCCAAAGCTGTAATTGTGTCTCCTAATAAACTCAATCAAATTGATCCCAGTATTGATCTTGATCTGTTTATAAACAATAATATCCCTATTCTCACTTCTCCTCCCATGAGCATATGGAAAAATAACATGCCATCCATTAAAGAAATTAAATCAATCCAGATTGAAGATTTACTCGAAAGACCTAAAATTGAAATATCATGTGAAAACATTGCCAAACAATTAAAATCAAAAGTAATTTTAATTACCGGTGCTGCAGGTTCAATTGGGAGTGAAATAGTAAGACAGATTATCGCTTTTAAACCGACTTTGATTATATTACTCGATCAGGCAGAAACTCCGATGCACTCCCTGAAACTAGAACTGGAAGAAAGCTATCCCAATCAGAATTTCAGTGTTTTTCTTGGCGACGTACGCAATAAAGAACGTATGGAGTATATGGTAGACATGTACCGTCCGGATTACATTTATCATGCTGCCGCATATAAACATGTTCCGTTAATGGAGGATAATCCAGTAGAAAGTGTTCAGGTGAATGTGCGTGGTACCAAAATAATGGCTGATTTGGCCGTAAAATATAAAGTTGAACGTTTTGTAATGGTGTCAACAGATAAAGCAGTTAATCCGACAAATGTGATGGGTGCTTCCAAAAGAATAGCTGAAATTTATGTTCAGGCACTGTTCCGTAAGATCCAATCTGAAGGCAAAGCCCAAACCAAGTTTATCACAACACGATTTGGAAATGTTTTAGGTTCAAATGGTTCGGTAATTCCACATTTCAAAGCTCAAATCGAAAAAGGTGGACCTGTAACAGTTACACATCCTGAAATTATCCGATATTTCATGACAATTCCTGAAGCCTGCATGTTGGTACTTGAAGCAGGATCTATGGGTGATGGTGGTGAAATTTTTATTTTTGATATGGGAAGTCCGGTGAAAATTGTAAATCTTGCCCGAAAAATGATTCGGTTAGCTGGTTTTATACCGGAAGTAGATATTAAAATTGAATACACAGGGCTTAGACCCGGCGAAAAATTATACGAAGAATTATTGAATCATAAAGAGTTGAACGTACCAACACATAATCCCAAAATTATGATTGCAAGTGTTCAAGAATACGATTATGAATCTGTATCCTTAGAGATTGATGAATTAATTAAATATAGTTTCCTTTGTAAAAATTTTCTTACTGTTTCGTTGATGAAAAAAATTGTTCCTGAGTTTTTGAGTAAAAACTCTCAATATGAACGATTGGATGTTTAAATTATAATTTCATAAAATAAATGCTTTATATCGACAATCTTATACACAATATACCTGCGTTATCCTCAATAATTTCTTTTCTTATTGGTTTGATCTTAATGCCATCGGTTATCAAAATTGCAAAAAGACAAAATTTTGTTGTAAAACCAAATAAACGAACTTCACACGAAGGAGTGATTCCCAATATTGGTGGTATCAATATTTTTATTTCTTTCTTGTTCACAGTATTTCTTTTTTCACACGGAATGATTAATGAATTACAGTTTATCATCTTCGGAGTATTTATTATTCTGATCGTGGGCTTTGTAGATGATTTAATTGAAATGAAAGCGTATTGGAAATTGATTGGAGAAATTGCCTCAGCATTTTTTTTAATTGTTGTTGCTGACGTTCGCATTTCACATTTACATGGTTTTCTGGGCATTAATCATTTATCTTTAATCACCAGTTATTCTATTTCATTTTTTGTTTTCGTTGTTATTATCAACGCATTAAATCTAGTTGATGGAGTTGATGGACTTGCATCCGGTTTGGGAATTCTATATAGTTTATTTTTTGGTATCTATTTCAACCTGACCAATAATATGAATCTGGCTATGTCGGCATATGCAATGGTCGGATCATTGTCTGTTTTCTTTATTTACAATGTTTTCGGAACCAAAAGTAAAATATTCATGGGTGATTCGGGATCATTATTAGTTGGTTACATGATGACTTTGTATGTTTTTGAATTTTGTGAAATAAATGCTTATCATCACGTCCCTGAGTTGTTTTACATGAAAGCCGCACCAGCTGTAGCCATTTGTGTTTTATCTGTTCCGTTATTTGACACATTACGGGTTATGCTTACACGAATTAAAAAAGGTGTTTCTCCTTTCCATCCAGATAAAAATCATATCCATCATTTATTACTCAAAACCGGATTAAAGCATCGTCAGGTAACAGTCGTTCTTCTTTTTATCACTACAGCATTCACTTATTTAGGGATTATCGGCCGTAATTGGTCAATACTAACTTTAGTTGCAATTACTTTTTCTATTTCTACTGTTTTGACTTATATTTTATGGCGCGTCGTTGACAGAAAGATAGTAACAAAATGAAACATTCGATTTTTATCCTTCAAAATATCTCTTTTCAAATTTGATTTTTAGCACACCTAACTATGATTTCTGTAGAACAATTAACTGTTGAGTTTGGCGGTTCACCTCTTTTTGATGAAATAAGTTTTCTGGTAAATCCAAAAGATAAAATTGCATTAGTTGGTAAAAACGGAGCCGGAAAAACAACTTTACTTCGTATTTTTGCCGGCAAACAAATTCCAACCAGAGGAAAAGTAATCGTTCCCAAAGACCTTACAATTGGTTATCTGCCTCAGCATATGATTCATAACGAAGGTACGACCGTAATGCAGGAAGCTGAAAAAGCTTTTGAGCATATTACCGAACTTCAGGCAGAAATTGAACAAATGAACATTGATTTGTCCGAACGTACCGATTATGAAAGTGATGAATATCACCAACTTCTGGAAAGCCTTACGCATGCAAATGAACATTTGCAAATTATCGGAAACGGTAATTTTCAGGGTGAGATAGAAAAGACACTTATCGGATTAGGATTTGTCAGATCTGATTTTGAACGTCAATGTTCTGAATTTAGTGGCGGTTGGCGAATGCGTATTGAATTAGCTAAGATTTTACTTTTGCGTCCTGATGTTTTATTGCTCGACGAACCTACAAATCATCTTGATATTGAATCAATTCAATGGCTTGAAAACTTCCTCGCCACATCCAATGGAGCTATTCTATTGGTTTCGCACGACAGGGCTTTTATTGATGCTGTTACCAACCGCACCATCGAAATTTCGCTAGGAAAAATTTATGATTATAACGTCCATTATTCAAAATATATTGATTTACGCAAAGAACGGCATGAACAACAGGTCAGAGCATACGAAAATCAACAAAAATTAATTCAGGAAACCGAAGATTTCATTGCACGTTTTCGTTATCAAGCCACTAAAGCAGTTCAGGTTCAGTCGCGAATTAAGCAACTGGATAAACTGGAACGTCTGGAAGTTGATTTGGAAGACAATTCGCGCTTAAGTTTGAAATTCCCTCCTGCCCCACGCTCCGGGAGCATTCCGGTGGAAATGGAACATCTTTCCAAAGCTTACGGTGATCTTTTAATTCTGGATAATATCGGTATGATTATCAATCGGGGCGAAAAAGTGGCTTTTGTTGGCAAGAACGGTGAAGGAAAAAGTACGCTGGTGAAGTGCATTATGCAAGAAATTGAATATTCCGGCAAACTAAAATTGGGACATAATGTAAAAATTGGCTATTTTGCACAAAATCAGGCTTCGTTGCTAGACGAAAGCAAAACCGTTTTTGAAACAATTGATTACGTGGCTGTCGGTGATATACGAACCAGAATACGGGATATTTTGGGTGCATTTATGTTTGGTGGTGAAGCTTCCGACAAGAAAGTTCAGGTTTTGTCCGGTGGAGAACGAAGTCGACTCGCTATGATTCGCTTACTTTTGGAACCGGTTAACTTATTAATTTTAGATGAGCCAACCAATCACCTCGATATGCGTTCCAAAGATGTGTTGAAAGAAGCCATAAAAGCTTTTGACGGAACGGTTATCGTAGTTTCACACGACCGTGAATTTTTGGACGGACTGGTGACCAAAGTGTATGAATTTGGAAATAAAAAAATCCGCGAACATTTGGGTGGAATTTATGAGTTTCTGCAATATAAGAAAATGGATAGTTTGAAAGAACTGGAAATTTCAAATTCGTTGAAAGCCAGTGTCGAAAATAAAGACAAAACAGCTTCGGAAAATAAACTAACGTATGAAGCACGTAAAGAACAAAACCGGAAAATACGAAAAGCAGAAAGAGATGTTGAAGAAAAGGAAAAATTAGTTTCTGCACTCGAAACTGAAATTGCAAAAATGGATCAAATGCTTCAACTTCCGGAAAAAGCATCCGATAATGAATATATTCTGCTTTATCAAAAAAAACAACGTGAGCTGCAACAAAAAATGTATGAATGGGAGATATTGAATGAAGAATTGGACGATTTAAAAAACGAACTGATCAACTAATCCGGCAATCATGGCAACACTATATTTAATTCCAACTTCTCTCGGCGAAAGTTCACTCGAACGTATTGTTCCTCCGTTTAACTATGAAATTGTCAATAAAATTAAGCATTTTATTGTTGAAGATGTCCGCACTGCCCGTAGGTTTTTAAAAAAAGTAAACCGTGATATTCAGATTGACGATTTGACTTTTTTCATTTTGAATCAACACACTTCGCCACAGGAAATCAGCAGTTTTCTGAAACCTATGTTCGACGGAAACGATATGGGAATTATTTCGGAAGCAGGTTGCCCGGCTATTGCCGATCCCGGCGCAGATGTGGTGGCTATTGCTCAGGAAAATAACATGAATGTTGTTCCGCTGGTCGGACCTTCCTCCATTCTTTTATCGCTTATGGCTTCCGGCTTTAATGGTCAGAGCTTTGCCTTTGTAGGTTATTTACCGATACAACAGGCCGACCGCTCAAAAATGCTACGAAAACTGGAGCAACGTGCGATTTCAGAAAACCAATCCCAGATTTTTATTGAAACTCCGTACCGCAACATGAAAATGCTGGAAGATATTATTCAAAGCTGTCAACCTTCCACAAAATTATGCATTGCCGTAGATATTACACTTGAAACTGAATTTATTAAAACGAAGACCATTAAAGAATGGAAATCAAAAGTTCCCGATCTGAATAAAAGACCCTGTATTTTTTTACTGTATAAATAACCAATTTTGCTCAGATTATTATCATGTTTTTATCAAAACCGATTTATACTTTTAAAATAATATGTATATTTGTTGCCCTTTTACAATCGTATTAATACGACTGTACTAACATAAAAGATTAACTGTGATTTGACCCCCAAACCCCCAAATGGGGGCTTAAGAGTGAATTCTAAATTTTTATTAGCATGGATACTGAAATAAAATTGACAATAGTTGGGTTAGTTTATAATCAAACAGTTGTCGGAACATACGGACTAGTTTTGAGTGAAGAGTACGGGAATCGGAGATTTTCGGTTATGATTGGTGAGCCGGAAGCTCAATCCATTGCACTGAAAATGAACAATAAAAAATCGCCACGCCCATTGACTCACGATTTAATAAAAAGTTTATTGGGAGTATTTGATGCCGAATTAGTAAAAGTTCTGATCTATGACATGGTAAATGAAGTGTTTTTTTCTGAATTGCATATTTTGAAGGATGATAATATATTGATTGTTGATGCCCGAACTTCGGATGCTGTTGCGCTTGCCGTTCGTGCTGAATGTCCTGTATATATAAAGGCTGAAATACTCGACATTGTTGGAACTGTATTCGAAAAGGAAAGTGCTGAAACAGCAGAAAAACCAAAATCGGAAACCGACAATTTGTCAACTGAGGATCTGGATATTTTGTCGGCAGATGAATTAAAGGATCTGCTCGAAATGGCTGTAAAAGAAGAAAAATATGAGCTGGCCGTCAATATCCGCGACGCTATTAAGCGTAAAAATCAGTAGAATTTTCAAATCACAAGTATACAAATCTAATTTAAAAAAAAATCATGGGATTAAAGTTTCGACTTATAGTAATGAATTTTCTACAGTTTTATGTGTGGGGAGCTTGGATGATGACACTTGGTCATTATGGTTTTGTTGAAAAGCAATGGAATGGTGCAGAATTTGGTCTGGTATTTTCAACAATGGGCTTTGCGTCCTTAATTATGCCTACACTTTTTGGAATTATTGCCGATAAATGGAAAGCGAATTATGTGTACGCTTTACTACATTTATTTTTTGGGCTAACCATGTTTATCCTGCCATTAATTGATGCACCCATTTCTTTTTTCTGGGTACTATTACTGGCAATGAGTTTTTATATGCCCACTATCGGACTAAACAATTCCATCGGGTTTACGATATTAAAAATAGAAGGAAAAAATCCCACTATATATTTTCCACCTATTCGGGTTTGGGGAACTGTAGGTTTTATTGTTGCCATGTGGGTTACTAATGTTTTCACAAAAGAATGGGGATTAGGACAAAGTATAAAAGTTTCCTTTATCATCTCGGCATTCGTAGCCATTTTATTATCCATCTTTTCGTTCATTTTCCTACCGGTAATTACGAAGGAAAAAGAAGCCAAATCTACTGCTAAAAAGTCGTTGATGCAAAAGCTAGGTCTTGAAGCCTTCGTATTGTTTAAACAAAAGAAAATGGCTCTTTTCTTCCTATTTAGTTTATTATTAGGCGGATCATTACAATTGACAAATGCTTATGGCGACAGTTTTTTACAAGATGCCAGTGTATTTCCCAAAGGGGAATTGATTAACAATTTCTCAACAATAATTCTTTCTGTTTCACAAATTTCCGAAACATTGTTCATTCTTGCTATTCCATTTTTCATGAAACGTTTTGGAATCAAGAAAGTGATGCTATTAAGCATGGTAGCTTGGGTTTTACGCTTTGGATTGTTTGGAGTAGCGGGTAATTCGTTAGTTGGATTCGGATTAATAATTGCTTCTTGCATAATTTATGGTATGGCATTCGATTTTTTCAATATATCAGGAGCATTATATGTAGAGCAAAATACGGATTCAAGAATTCAATCGTCGGCTCAGGGTGTCTTTATGCTTATGACTAATGGAGTGGGCGCTGTTTTAGGAAATATTATTGCCGGAATTGTTATAGCAAAATGGTTTGAAAACCCTATTACCCACCTGAAAGACTGGCCGGGAATTTGGATAGTTTTTGCAATATATTCTTTGGTAGTGGCTATTCTTTTTGCAATTTTCTTCAGATACAAACATGATCCGAATCAGATAAACAATATCAGCCATTAAGCTTTAAATACTCTTTTAAAAATCGCCTGAATCAATTGATTTCAGGCGATTTTTGTTTTTCATATACTGTCAAATACTCGCAAAACGTTTGAAATACCCTTCAATAAAGGTTTTTTAAATTATGTGAATAGTTTTTTATAATATAAGTTACAAAAATGTTTTAAAATCAAAATATTCTTTATATTTTTGCAATCAATAATTCAACGCGCTTGCACATTAACGGCCAAAAAATTATATAAAACAGAACTGAACCGGGATCAAGCTCATATAATTTATAGCAACCTAAACCGAACAAGGATTAAGCTCATATAATTTATAGCAGCCTAAACCGAACCGGGATCAAGCTCATATAATTTATAGCGACCTAAACCGAACAAGGATCAAGCTCATATAATTTATAGCGACCTAAACCGAACAAGGATCAAGCTCATATAATTTATAGCGACCTAAACCGAACAAGGATGTACTTATTATAAATCAGAGCATCAAGATTGCATTGAAAAACCCCAGCTTCCGTCCCAGCTACTGCGCGATTGCATCGCGTGCTAGAATAAACAGAACTGATAGAATAAAATGTCACGCCATAAGTTCGTGCAACGAGTAGTGAAAATAAAATAGAAAGAGATAACATAATTATCTTTATCTACGAATAAATGGACGTACCCGAAAATCCAGAAAAGAGTAAGGAGCGGAAACCGAAAAGCTTATGAGTAGGCAACAAAAAACTTTTTATAATGAAAAAAAATCTAGTGTTATTAGCTTTCATGTTTGTGTTATCAAATGCATTTTCTCAAGATTCAATATTGTCAAAAAAAGGAGAGCCGTACTTACCTCAAAAAGGAGATTGGGCAATTAGTATTGATGCAAGCCCTTTTCTGAAGTATGCAGGTAATTTTATTGGAGGCAACGGACTAAATGTAGCTCCAACTTTTAATTTATTATCTACAAATCAAGTTATTTTAGGGAAGTATTTTATTGAAGAAAATACAGCTTTACGTGGTGGTATTCTTATTGGAATTAATTCACAATCAACAACCAACACACAAGTTCCTAAAATTCCTTATACTTCTCCACTTTCGTATGTTGAAGATGTAACATCGAACAACAGCTCGAACATGGGTTTAACAGCGGGTATTGAGTTCAGAAAAGGTAAGACTCGCTTGCAAGGATATTACGGAGCTGAAGCCGGTTTCGCTTTAGGTTCTAGTTCAACAACAAAAACTTATGGCAATGCTATTTCTGCAGCAAATCCAACAAATCAATTATCTAAAGTAAAATCTGGTTCAACTTTAAGTATTGGATTAAGAGGTTTTGTTGGTGCTGAGTATTTTATTCTGCCAAAAATTTCGTTAGGAGGTGAATTTGGCTGGGGTTTGGCCATGGCATCTACCGGAGAAGGAGAAATGACGACTCAAGGTTGGAGCGGTTCTGAAGTTAAAACAACTACAACAAAAACAGGTAGCAAGTCATCATCTTTTAGTATTGAATCAGAAAATTTGAACTCTATTTTTGGTCCTGCCGGAACAATCCGCTTAACCGTACATTTCTAAAAAAAATAGTTTGTGTTCATCCTTTCTCCCCGCTACCGCCGATTGTATAGCGTGCTAGAATAAATAGAATTAAAAAGCGTAGTGCCAAAGTCAGGTGTATTTGAATGTATATGAAAATAGACTATCTTTGTGGGAGGAACTGGAAATGTACGTCAAGTTTTATAAAAACGAAAGATTTCACTTGTCGTTGGAAAATAAAACGCCCAAAGAGCTTTATCTCTTAGCGGTCTAAAAAACGAGTAATAACTTTTTCCATGGTTAGCTTAGGGCGGCAGAAAAAGTTATTACTCTTTTTAATTTGCTACTGAAACAGACCCAAGATTGGGACGAACTTTAATATGAATTCTCTAAAAAATCAAGGCGAATTCTATTTAAAATAATGAATATATTTATCATGAAAAAACACTGTCTAACAATTTGTATTTTGGCACTATCATTTTCTTTATTTTCTCAAAAATCAAGATTAATCGCGATTATTCCTGAGCCAGTATCGGTTAACGTGAAACAAGGAACATTTACACTTCCTCAGAAAGTATCAATTTTGCGTCCCGCAGGAGCAGAAAACGATATTACGGTGAAGTTCCTGCAAGAAAAATTGTCCAAAGCAACAGCTTACGTTGTTAAGGTCAAGACATCCGGCAAAAGCGTTATTCAACTCCAGTTGAATAAAACGACAGACAATACGATTGGAAAAGAAGGATATACACTTTCCGTTACTTCGAAAAATATTAGAATTAAGGCTAATTCTGCGGCTGGACTTTATTACGGAGCGCAATCCTTGGTACAGCTTTTCCCCGCTGCTATTGAAAGTAAGGATAAAGTTTCCAAAGTAAAATGGCAAATACCACTTATAGAAATAACCGATTATCCACGTGTTGGATGGCGTGGAATGATGTTGGATGTGGCACGTCACTTCTTTACGGTAGATGAGGTGAAGAGATTTATCGACCAAATGTCACGCTATAAATACAACCGCTTTCATTGGCACTTGACCGATGATGAAGGATGGAGAATTGAAATAAAATCGTTGCCGAAGCTAACCGAAGTCGGTGCTTGGAGAGTTGAGAAAGTGGGAAACTTCGGTTCATTTTCAGATCCACTTCCGGATGAACCAAAAAATTACGGCGGATTTTATACCCAAGACCAGATACGTGAGGTTGTGAAATACGCACAGGAACGATTTATTCAGGTTATGCCTGAAATTGATGTGCCTGGGCATAGTATGGCAGCCATTGCCTCGTATCCTGAATTATCAAGTGTACCGGAAGAAGCTGTAAATTATACTGTAAGAGCAGGTGAGTCGATTATTGATTGGACAGTAAAGCCAAGACATATTGCTAAAATTGATAACAATATGTCACCAGCCAATGAGTTTGTATATGAATTTATGGATAAAGTGCTTACGGAAGTAGCACAGCTTTTCCCTTTTGAATATATCCACACTGGCGGAGATGAAACTACGTATAATTTCTGGGAAAAAAGTCCTGAAATTGCGGCATTGATGAACCGCGAAGGCTTGACCAATATGGCCGAAGTACAATCTTATTTTGGTAAAAGAATAGAAAAAATCATTCTTTCGAAAGGAAAAAAAATGATGGGTTGGGATGAGATTTTAGAAGGAGGCATTTCACCTTCGACGGCGCTTATGAGTTGGAGAGGAATTGAACACGGTATCATTGCATCCAATTCAGGACATTATGTGGTAATGAGTCCAAATAAATTTGTATATATTGACTTGATGCAGGGTGATATTTCAACGGAAGCACCGGTATATTCAAGTTTGCGTTTGAACCAGACTTATCAATTTGATCCCGTTCCCAAAGGTGCAAATGCTGATTTTATATTAGGCGGACAAGCTAATATGTGGGCGGAACAAATTTATAATTATCGACAATTGGAGTACATGACCTGGCCTCGCGGACTGGCAGCTTCCGAGTCGCTTTGGTCGCCTTTGAACCGAAAAGATTGGAACAGGTTTGTGAGTAAGACTGAAGAACAATTCAAACGTTTCGATTTTGCTGAAACAAAATATTCGCCAGCTATGTACGATCCGATTGTGTCTGTAAAAAAGAACGGTGATCAGTATTTTGTTGAACTCAATACTGAAATTGACGGTTTGGATATCTATACCAGCTTTGATAATTCTACTCCTGATAATTTCTATCCAAAATATACTAATCCTCAACTTATCCCGAAAGATGCAAGTCTTATGCGAATCATTACGTATCGTGGCAAGAAACCTATCGGTAGATTGATGACAATCACTGTGGCTAATTTAAAAAGTAGAGCCAAGTAGGGATTTACAATTTACACATTTACGATTTAATGTATATCTGACAATTAATTATTATTCACTTCATCATAGAAAATCCATGTCAAGACTTTTTAAACTTTCAACAATTCTATTTATTCTGGGATTTTGCTTTATTGCTGTCGTTTCGGAAGCAAAAGTAAAAACGCCAATAGTATTAAAATCACCAAAACGCATTGCCGGTCAACAGAGTGTCATTGGGCTTACTGCACCAAAATTAGATACAGTTCGTATTGGATTTATCGGTTTGGGCCAGCGTGGAACCGGTGCTATTAAACGCTACATTAATATTGAAGGAGTGAAAATCGTTGCTTTATGTGACATCCGTGCATCGAAAGTGGAAAACGCACAACAAATACTTAAAAAAGCAGGACTTCCACAAGCTGTTTCCTATTCAGGGAACGAAGATGTATGGAAAAAACTTTGTGAGCGCGGTGACATTGACCTGATTTATATATGTACCGATTGGAAAATGCACACTCCAATGGCCGTTTATGCCATGGAACACGGAAAACATGTAGCTTGTGAAGTTCCCATTGCAACTACAGTTGATGAGTGTTGGCAATTGGTAAATACATCTGAAAAAACACGAAAACACTGCATGATGCTCGAAAATTGTTGTTATGATTTTATAGAATTAACAGCACTTAATATGGCTCAAAAGGGAGTTTTTGGCGAAATAGTTCATGCAGAAGGAGCTTACATCCATGATTTACGTTCTCTGAACTTTGAAACCAACGATAACAAAGGTTATTATGATATGTGGAGGCTTAAATACAACGAGATCCACACTGGCAATCAGTATGCTACACACGGTATTGGGCCGATAGCACAGGTGTTAAACATTGGGCGTGGTGACAGAATGGATTTCCTTGTATCTTTATCGAGTAATCAATTCGGGATGACCCAATATGCAAAAGAAAAGTTTGGTAAAAATTCTACTTTTGCCAAAACTCCGTATGCAAACGGCGATATGAATACAACTTTAATAAAAACAGCTAATGGAAAAAGCATCATGATACAGCATGATGTTACCAATCCTCGTCCATATAATCGAAAATATGCATTGAGTGGAACAAAAGGATATTTTGAGAAATATCCAACACCTGCATTGGCATTAGATTCCAACACGGATTTAATTGTAAAATTCGATAATTTGGGTGCTCACAAATTTCTTCCAAAAGAAGAATTTGATACAATTATGAGTGCATATGAACATCCAATGATCAAAGAATATGGCGAAAAAGCCAAAAAAGTTGGTGGTCATGGCGGAATGGACTTTATTATGGACTCTCGATTAATCTACTGTCTTAGAAATGGTCTTCCACTGGATATGAACGTTTACGATGCTGCCGATTGGTCATGCTTTGGAGAACTTACCGAAATATCAGTCAAAAACAACTCTTCACCTATTGCTTTTCCAGATTTTACAAGAGGAGAATGGAAAAAAACAAATGGATTTAAGCCCGCTTATAAATAGAGTTTATATAAGTTAGTTATTGATGTGTCTTTAATTTATATTTAAAATTTAAAAATGCACATTCTTTTAATAATCAGGCAATAAAAAGGTTTAGTTATAATTTAATTAAAAATATATTCAAACTTTTGATTGTCGAAAAAAATAATTTGTTACTTTAGTGCTCTGAAAACTTACAACAAATCAACATGTTAATAATAGGAATTGCCGGAGGAACCGGTTCAGGGAAATCAACTGTAGTACGTAAAATTTTAGAGCGTTTGCCGGCAGGCGAAGTAGTTATCCTGCCACAGGATTCTTACTATCGCGACAGTAGCTATTTACCTTTGGAAGAGCGGCTTGAAATCAACTTCGATCATCCCGATTCCATTGAATTTGAATTATTAGTCAAACATTTGAAAGAGCTGAGAAAAGGAAAAACGATTGATCAACCCATCTATTCGTATCTCACCTGTACTCGTGCCGAAGAAACCATCCCCATCAAACCTTGTCACGTTATTATCATCGAAGGAATTTTGGTGCTTTCCAATCCCGAACTCCGTAAAATGATGGACTTGAAGGTTTTTGTGGATGCTGATGCTGATGATCGTTTAATCCGGGTTATTAATCGGGATATTATTGAGCGCGGACGCTCGGTGAATAAAGTGATGGAACGTTACGAGATGACTGTTAAACCTATGCATTTGCAATTTATAGAACCTTCGAAACGCTTTGCCGATCTGATTATTCCGCAAGGAGGAAACAATCATATCGCTATTGATATTTTGACAAAATATATTGAAAACAAACTTTATAGTGGACAGGTGCCAGTGGAGGCATAACAATTGGTCAAAGATTGCTTGCTAACTTAAATCTGAATATTATGTTGAAAAAAAAGCTACCTGATATCATGTTTCTTGACATAGAAACAGTTCCACAAACTTCTGATTTTACAGAATTGTCAGGTGAACTGGCACATTTATGGGACGAAAAGTTTTCATTGATCTATAAGCGAATGCCGGAAAAATATCCTGAAAACACCACAGCCGGCGAAGCATTTAACAACAGTGCCGGAATTTATTCCGAATTTGGAAAGATTGTTTGTATTTCAGTTGGTTTTATTCATTTGAAGGGCGAAATCATGTATTTCCGCACCAAATCATTTGCCGGTGATGACGAAAAGCAACTGTTAATGGATTTCAGTAATCTGATTGTAAAATTTTGCAAAACAAATGATCAAACACTTTGTGGGCATAATATCAAGGAATTTGATATTCCATATATTTGCCGACGAATGCTAATCAATAACATTAAATTACCTTCAGTTTTTCAAATTGCCGGTAAAAAGCCATGGGAAATAAACTTTATCGATACGCTTGAATTATGGAAATTCGGCGATTATAAAAATTATACTTCTCTTAAACTATTGACTGCCGTGTTTGGAATTCCTACACCGAAAGATGATATTGATGGCAGTCAGGTGGCTCATGTATATTATCAGGAAAAAAACATTGAACGCATCGCTACATATTGTCAAAAAGATGTAGTGGCAACCGCTCAGGTTTTCTTGCGTATGAATGGGTTTGAATTCATTAAAAGTGAGAATGTTGAATATCTGAATCAACTGTTATAGAAAGACCTAAATTTTAGCTTTCCTGGATTTGGATATAAATTATCAAAAGCTGATTATGAAACAAAAATATTCCGGTTTTCTACTTTTGCTTACGGTATTATTGTTTTACTCTTGTCATCAAAAGAAGGCAGAAGTCCCTCCTACTCTAGTTTCCACCGATTTGAAAAACATTATTAAATCAGACACTTTACGGGTCGCTACCATGTACGGTTCAACATCCTATTTTCTTTTTCGCGATGAGCTGATGGGTTTTGATTATGAAATGGTTGAAAGTTTGGCCGATTACCTGCATGTCAATTTAAAACTCAGTATAGCACAAACCGAAACTCAAATGGCTGAAATGCTTCAAACACATCAAGTTGACATAGTTGCATATAATATTATAGAGACTAAAAAATTGAAGCAACTTTTCAATTTTGTTTTGCCTCAATCTGAATCGTATCTGGTTTTAGTTCAGAATATTGGCAGCAAGGCACTTTCGGATGTCACTGAACTTGCAGGAAAAACGGTTTACGTTACTCCAAACAGCATATTTCTGAGCCGTTTACAGTCTTTAAATGAAGAAATAGGCGGTACAATCAAAATTGTTGTTGCTGCCGATTCCTTGAGTAATGATGATTTGATAACGATGGTTGCCGATAAAAAAATAGAATATACACTTGCTTACCACAAAACAGCTCTACTTTACAAATCTTACCGCAAAAATTTGGATTGCCGAATGTCAGTCGGTTTCGACCAGCGAAACGGTTGGTTAATTCGGAACACGAATCCCGAACTGAAACACGCTATTGAAAAGTGGGAAAATAGTGAGGAAACAAAATCATTCGAGTCCGATTTGTTTTCAAAATACTGGGAAAGAAGTCCGTATTTTGTTATGAAAAAGGTCCGTATTCCAAAAGGTGCTATTTCTCCATTTGATCATTTATTTAAAAAATATGCTTCGCAAATTGATTGGGATTGGCGTTTACTTGCTTCTGTTGCTTTTCATGAATCACGTTTTTATTCATCAACGGTTTCGTGGGCAGGAGCTTCCGGTTTAATGCAATTAATGCCACGTACTGCCGCCAACTTCGGACTCGACAGGCAAACGATTATGAATCCAGAAAAAAATATCGAAGCAGGAGTTCAATATATTAAAAGTTTAAACTTATCATTTCGTCGAATCGAAAATAAAGACGAGCGAATCAAATTTATTTTAGCTGCTTATAATTGTGGCCCGGCACATATTCTCGATGCTATGGCGCTGGCAAACAAGTATGGAAAGAATTCGAAGATTTGGTTTAATCAGGTGGATTATTTTTTACAAAAAGAAAGTGAACCCGAATTTTACGATGATCCAGTGGTAAAATATGGTTATTTTAGTGGAAAAGAAACTGTCCGATATGTCCGCAATACACTGGATACTTATGAAAAATATTTAAGAAGAAAATAAACTTATGCCAAACAGCGAAATAATTTTAATCAGTATTTCCGGGGACGATAAACCCGGCGTAACCACCGCGGTTACTGAAATTCTTGGAAAATATAATGCAACTATTCTGGATATCGGTCAGGCCGATATTCATCACACTTTATCATTGGGAATTCTTTTCAGAGTGTCGGACGAAGCACAATCTGGATATATTTTAAAAGAAGTACTGTTTAAATGCTCTGAATTGAATGTGAATGTCCGATTTACACTTGTTACTGTTGAGGAGTATAACAATTGGGTTGGAAGACAAGGCAAAAGTCGGTATATAGTTACCATTTTGGGCAAAGTGATTACTGCCAAACAATTATCGATGGTGACAAAAGCTGTATCTGATCAGGAATTGAACATAGATTCGATTACTCGTCTTACCGGCCGTCCTTCGCTCCAAACAAATGACGAAAATTTAATTCGTTCATGCATCGAATTATCTGTTCGTGGAACATTGAAAGATAGAAAAAAGCTTTCCGAACAATTAATGAATTATACACAGGAATTAGGTATTGATATTTCATTTCAAAAAGATGATATGTATCGCCGAACTCGTCGTTTGATTTGTTTTGACATGGATTCTACGCTTATTAAAACCGAAGTAATTGACGAATTGGCCGATCGTGCCGGAGTTGGTGAACAAGTTCGTGCAATAACCGAATCAGCTATGCGTGGCGAAATTGATTTCACAGAAAGTTTCAAGCAACGAGTGGCATTGTTAAAAGGATTAGATGAAAAAGTACTCGAAGAAATTGCACTGAATCTTCCAATTATGGAAGGAGCTGAACGTTTAATCTCGATTTTAAAAAGAATCGGATTCAAAATTGCCATACTTTCGGGAGGTTTTACATATTTCGGTAATCGTTTGAAAAAACTTTTTGATGTGGATTATGTTTATGCAAATGAACTTGAGATAATTGAAGGAAAATTAACTGGAAATTATATTGGTGATATTGTTGATGGAAAACGGAAAGCCGAATTGCTGAGATTAATAGCACAGGTTGAAAAAATTGATCTCGAACAGGTGATTGCTGTTGGAGACGGTGCAAATGATTTACCCATGTTGAACATTGCAGGTCTGGGAATTGCATTTCACGCTAAGCCAAAAGTAATGGAAAATGCACAACAATCTATTTCTACAATTGGGTTGGATGGAGTTTTGTATTTTTTAGGATTCAGAGACATACACATTGATAATTAGTGTTTTGCGTCAAATTAAAAGTTGAAATTTTTAGTATGAAAAAAGCTATCGTGATAGGTTCTACCGGATTAGTTGGAACTCAACTTATACAATTATTACTTCATTCAATTGATTATTCCGAAATAATTTCGTTGGTTCGTCGTCCGAGTGGAATCATTCATCCAAAACTCTCAGAACATTGCATCTACTTTGATAAACCTGAAACCTGGGAAAATCTGATACAGGGTGATGTTTTGTTTTCAGCTATGGGAACCACTATTGCTCAGGCTAAAACGAAAGAGAATCAATTCAAAGTTGATTTCACATATCAATTCAACGTGGCTGAAATCGCTGCAAAAAAAGGAGTTGGAAAATATGTTTTAATTTCGGCTGCCGGAGCAAATGCAAAATCGGTCAATTTTTACTCCAAAATGAAAGGTCGGCTTGAAAATGCCGTTCAATTATTACCCTTCGATGTAATCTGCATCATCCGTCCCGGATTATTAACAGGAAACCGAACCGAAAAGAGATTTGGTGAAGATATGGGATACAAAATAATCACAGCCATCAATAAACTCGGAATTTTGAAAAAATACCGTCCCATTCATGCACTTCAAGTTGCAATGGCAATGCTGAATGCCGCAACCAAACTTAAATCCTCTACTTTTACACTGGAAGAAGTTTTTGATTTGGGAAAATAAATCTAAAAATTTTTGTATCATAAAATTGAATTTAAGTAATGAAAAAACTAAATTCAGATTGAAAACGTTTGTTGAGAAAGAGGTATCTACGAACATTTTAGTAAATTGCTATCGCTTAACACTTTCAATATTATTTCATGAACAAAAACCTTTTGATTTATTGTTTCTTATTGTTTCTCAGCACTTTTGCAAGTTCCCAAAACTATACGATAAGCGGTTATGTTACCGATTCAAAAAACGGCGAGACACTTATAAACTCTGCCGTTTTTGATAATTCATCCCGTAAAGGAAGTGTGACCAACTCATACGGTTTTTATTCACTAACCATTCCAAAAGGCAAAGTTGATTTAGTCTTTTCATACGTCGGTTATATGCAACAAAACCGTCCTTTCACGCTTTCTAAAGATACTGTGATCAACATAAAGATGTTGGAAAATACCGAACTTTCGGAAGTAATTGTTTATGCCAACCGCAAAGATCTTGGAGTTCGCGGTTCTCAAATGAGTGCGATTGACATTCCAATAAGTCAAATAAAATCAGTTCCAACCTTGTTTGGTGAGACAGATGTTTTGAAAGCACTTCAATTGCTACCGGGTGTGAAATCTGGTACCGAAGGTTCTGCAGGTTTTTATGTCAGAGGAGGCGGTCCGGATGAGAATTTGATTTTGCTGGATGGTGTTCCGGTTTATAATGTCAATCATATGTTCGGTTTTTTCTCTGTTTTCAATGCTGATGCCATTAAAAACGTGACTTTGTACAAAGGAAGTTTTCCTGCACGTTTTGGAGGTCGACTTTCTTCGGTTGTTGATATTAACATGAACGATGGAAATACTCACAAACTGCGTGGGAATTTTTCTATCGGTTTGATTTCTTCCAAAATCAATCTTGAAGGACCTATTTTCAATGAAAACACCACATTTAATATTTCTGGTCGACGTTCGTACGCAGACATTCTGGCACAACCCCTGATTCAATCGACTTTAGCCAAACAACCGGGAATGGAAAAAACAACTGCCGGTTATTATTTCTATGATATAAATGCAAAATTGAGCCATAAATTTTCGGACACTGACCGTTTATTTCTGAGCGTCTTTACAGGCGATGATGTTGTTTATGCCAACATTAAACAAAGTCAGACTTCGTCCGATTTGGGAAATCAAAGTACCTGGCTGAAAATGGACTGGAATTGGGGGAATATTCTGACTGCACTTCGTTGGAATCATATTCTTTCAAATAAATTATTTATGAATACAACGGCTTATTACACACGTTATCAGTTTGTATTGGGTATCGGTACTCAATCTGAGACAGTGACAACTGCAACTCCGCCATCCACTACCACTTCCACAATTAATCTGGGATTTCATTCTGGAATAGAAGATTATAGTGGAAAAGTCGATTTCGAATATTCACCTAATCCAAATCATGATATCAAGTTTGGTACAAATTACAGTTATCACACATTTCGACCAGGTGTAACAGTTGCGCAAATAACTAGTAATCAACAAGCAATGGATACATCCATTGGCGATCAAAATATATTTACGCACGAAGTTGTTGCATATGCCGAAGATAATGTGAGTTTGAGTAGTACACTCAAAGCAAATATAGGCTTTCATTATTCAACATTTTTTGTTCAGGGAAAATTCTACCAGTCACTTGAACCACGGGTCAGTTTTCGCTATTTACTGAATGACAAATTATCAATTAAAGCCGGCTATGCAAGTATGAGCCAATATATTCATCTTTTGTCAAATAGTAATATTGAATTACCAACCGATTTATGGGTTCCGGTTACCAAACGAATCGAACCGATGAAATCACAGCAGGTTTCAGTCGGAGTTTTTTATAATTTACTGGATATGGTTGATTTATCAGTTGAAGGTTATTATAAATCAATGGATAATCTGATAGAATACAAGGATGGAGCTTCATTCTTCGGCTCAAGTACGGGCTGGGAAGATAAAGTGAATGTGGGGCGTGGCTGGGCGTATGGAATTGAATTTCTGGCTCAAAAAACAGTTGGCAAAACAACAGGTTGGGTTGGTTATACATGGTCTAAAACCGATCGGCTTTTTGATCGACCGGGACAATTGCTTAATAACGGGATATTTTTTCCGGCCAAATACGATCGTACTCACGATTTAAGTATTGTGGTTTCACACAAATTCAGTGACCGTTTTGATGTGGCAGCAACATGGATTTATAGTACAGGAAATGCAGGAACACTTGCACTGCAGAATTATGCAGGAGCTCCTGTTCCCGATTCAAATAATGCTAATCCTAATGGACTTTATTCCATTCAAAATCTGACAAACGTGCCATTTATTAGTGCCCGTAATAATTTTCGCTATGATCCGACTCACCGACTCGATGTAGGTGCGAACTTCCATAAAAAATTGAAAAGAGGAACAAGAACATGGAATATTAGCGTTTACAATGCTTACAATCAGTTAAATCCATTCTTGACAACCGTAAAAACAAACACTGTTTTTGATTCTAAAACAAAAACTTATTCACAAACCAAGCAATTGGTTCAAATATCTATTTTCCCGATAATTCCTTCTGTAAGTTACACTTTTAAGTTTTAAATGAAAATGAAAAATTTAATCATATATAGTATCTTTTTTCTTTCAATTCTAACTTTCACTTCCTGCGAAAAAGTGATAAAATTTAATGGCAAGGTAACAGATCCGTTGATTGTTGTCAATAGCTTCATTACTCCCGATTCCGTTGTTTCAGCTCAGATTTCTGAAAGTAAGTTTTTTCTTAGTAATGTAGATTCATTCACTATGATAAATAATGCAACCGTTACTTTAAATGTTAATGGAATTATGAAAGGGAATTTACTTTATACTTCAAACGGTTTGTATACAAGCTCATATCATCCGGCAATCGGTGATTCAATTCAATTATTTGTACAAGTACCGGGCAAAAACACGATTAGTTGCGGAACTACAACACAAGCTCCGGTAAATATTATCAAAATTGATACAACTAGTGTTCTGACCGGAACAACTTCTCCTTTGATTTCGGTCAATAAGACTTCCGGAAAAAATGATACAATTGGTACAATTATTAATCGGACATTAAAATTTGTTTTGAGATTTCAAGACATGCCTGATATTCAGAATTATTACAGATTAGTGGTGTATACAAAAACGACAAAGAATGGTAAATCAACTCTGAATTTTACCATGTCTTTTGATGATATTGTCTCTGGAAATACAAATAAAGATGCTGTCGGACCGCCAACTTCAACGACTACAAATAAATACAATGTTTTCTCTGACGACTTGCTTAATGGGACAGAATATCCGCTAACTTTTAGCATCCCAAATAATATAAATGTTTACAATAATGGTTATCATAGTTCGTCAACACAAAAAGAAGTGATCGTTAATCTTCAGAATATTAGTAGAAGCTATTATTTATATCTTCAAACCCTTGCTACTATAAAAACAAATACATTTTTTGCCGAACCGGTGCAGGTTTATAGTAATGTTGATGGTGGAATTGGTATTTTAGGAAGTTACACCAGTAATATTCTTAAAATTAAGTTATAAAAATTAATTATGAGTTCGAAAATTTTCAACTTTCAATTTGTAACCTATAGATTCAAATTTGTTATTATTTAATCTATTTCCATCGTTTATTTTGTTATTTACAGTCAATATTTACCTAAAAAATTTATTTTATAATAATTTGAAAGAGACGTATTACAGCTATTGAGTAGTGCTTTGCAATTTTTATTTTGAATTTATTGCAAATAGTTTCTTATTTTCATTCCAATTTTAAATTAAACCTGTATTTTTACAGCGATTTCAACTGAAAACTCAAAAAGCAGTTCGAAAAAATTAGTCTTCATCAATTTCTTAAAATTATATTAATATGAAAATTGGAATTCCAAAAGAAATTAAAAACAACGAAAGTCGGGTTGCTTTAACTCCGGGCGGTACAAAAACGCTCGTTCAAAATGGTCATGAAGTGTATGTGGAAACACATGCGGGTGAAAACAGTGGTTTCACTGATGAACAATACAAGAAATCTGGTGGTCAAATCCTTGACTCAGCAGAAAAAGTATTTGCAATTGCTGAAATGATTATGAAAGTAAAAGAGCCGATTAAAAGCGAATACAAATTAATTAAACCGAATCAATTGGTTTTCACCTATTTTCATTTTGCTTCTGGTGAGGAACTTACTCATGCAATGATTGACAGTGGTGCTGTTTGTCTAGCTTACGAAACGGTTGAAAAAGCGGATGGAACATTGCCTTTATTAATTCCGATGTCGGAAGTTGCCGGACGGATGTCTATTCAAGAAGGTGCTCGTTATCTCGAAAAACCAAAAGGTGGAAAAGGCATTCTATTAGGAGGAGTTCCTGGTGTAAAACCGGCCAATGTTTTGGTTCTGGGCGGTGGTGTTGTTGGAACTCAGGCAGCTTTAATGGCAGCCGGTTTAGGAGCACACGTAACTATCGCCGACATTTCTCTTCCACGCTTACGTTATTTGAGCGAAATCATGCCCGCCAATGTTAATACTTTAATGTCAACTCCTTCCAATATTGAAGACATGCTTCCACTTACCGATTTGGTAATTGGCGCAATTTTAATACCCGGTGCCAAAGCTCCTCATTTGATTACGCGCGACATGTTGAAACTTATGCAGCCTGGTTCAGTTTTGGTTGACGTTGCCATTGATCAGGGCGGCTGTTTTGAAACATCTCATCCTACAACTCACGCAGAACCGGTTTATTCTGTTGATGGAATTTCGCATTATTGCGTTGCGAATATTCCGGGTGCAGTTCCATTTACATCTACGCTGGCACTTACCAATGCCACTTTGCCATACGCAGTTATTCTGGCCAATATGGGTTGGGAAAAAGCATGTGAAATACATGAAGATTTGCGAAAAGGACTCAATATTGTAAATGGCAAAGTAGTTTGTAAAGCTGTTGCTGAGACCTTTGGTCTATAATTTAAATATCCATCACTTTAAGACTCCTCCTAGGTTATTTCTTATGAGGAGTTTTTTATGCATATTAAAATCACTGTATATTAAGCTACTTTTTAAATAAAACAACTTGAAAATCATTGATTTTTATGTTCTTCAGCAGAATTAATAAATTTAAGCAAGAAATATTTTGTTTATAACAAACTAAGTATTATTTTTGGTCGACCAAAACAGTGTAATATTTTTTTCCGAAAAGTTTGGAATTAAAATCATACTTTAAATTAGTATGTATCTTAAAAAATTCGAACTATCTTTGCAGTATATTTGACAAAATTTACGATAGATTAGAAATGTGTATCATTTTGTCAATAAAGAAAGTAAGAATTAAAGATAAATTAGTTGTATTAATCAGATTATTTTAAAAATATGGCAGTGAATATACTGGGTTTAAAAGAACCAAGTTTAGATAGTCCGGCGGATAAAGTGATTTCTAAAGTGAAAGAACTCATCAATTCCGGGGTATTAAAACCAGGTGACAGACTTCCGGCAGAAAGGAAAATGGCAATGGATTTGGGCTTTGGCCGAACTCAGGTTCGTGAAGCCTTGCATAAGCTTGAATTTTATGGAATCATAAAAACCTTACCTCAAAGCGGTTCAGTCATTAATGGATTGGATATAAACACATTGGATGGTTTGATTTCTGATGTTTTGAACTTGCAGAATTATGATTTCTTCTCTCTAGTCGAAACCAGATTTGTATTGGAAGTAAATACAATACGATTGTGTGCGGAAAGATGTACTGAAAAAGATATTGAAATACTGGAAAAAGCACATGAAAACTATGTAAAATACTTCGATACGGCTGATCGTGTAAGTAATGATTTTGCTTTTCACAGAGCTATTGCCGAAGGATGCCATAATCCTGTGTTCAAAGCCATGTTACTCATTGTTATTCCTGATATCATGACTATTTATCAACGAGACCGTATTTGCGGACCAAATACTGCTGTCATAGACGAACATACACAAATGCTTGAATGTATTAAAGCAAGAGATGGTGAAAAGGCTGCCCTATTAATGACTCAACACTTACAGGGAGTTGTGGAATTTGCTAAATCAAAATTGACAGAATCTTAAGAAATACAGAAGTATTTCATAAAATAGCTCTAAACTTTCGTTTTGAGCTTTTTTTATATCAAACATTTTTGAAAACAACAATATATCACTTAAATTCAGCTATTTAAAATTAAAAACGAACATATTGCGAACAAAAATAAAATGGAGTTGTTCTAACTATAAATTTAAAAAATACAATTATGAAATTAAATATTGCATCACTGTTTATTTCTCTGCTCTCTGTTTTTTCATTACAGGCAAAAGATAAGGGCGAAACAAAGAATTTTTATCAGTTTAGTTCAAAATCGCTTCAAGGAAAAGAAGTTGAGATGAAAGCTTTTAAAGGAAAAGTTGTTTTGGTTGTAAACACAGCCAGTAAATGTGGTTTTACTCCTCAATATGAAGGTTTGGAAACTCTTTATAAAAATTTCAAGGATAAAGGGTTGGTGATACTTGGCTTTCCATGTAACCAGTTTGCAAATCAAGAACCTGGAACTGCTGAAGAGATTTCGAAGTTTTGTAGTTCAAAATATGGTGTTACATTTCCAATGTTTATGAAAATTGATGTAAACGGAGCCAATACTGATCCGCTTTATAAATATTTGAAGAATGCACTTCCAGGAACATTCGGAAATGATATAAAATGGAACTTTACCAAATTTTTGATAGACAGGAATGGTAATCCAATAAAAAGGTATGGTTCAAGTACAAAACCGGAAGAAATCACTTCAGATATAGAAAAATTAATATCGCAAAAGTAAATTATTGATTTTGTAATGTTTTTGAGAGTTTTTGAAAGAAAACTCTTTTTTTGTTGAAATAAAGTACAATTTTGTAGTTTTTACTATCATTTGTTAGAAATCCATTCCAAAAAAAAGAAACCAAAAATACTAGTATTCCCAAAAAGAGAACTTCTTAGTGTTATTTATTGTTGTTTTATTGCCTTCAAAATGTTATATATTATTAATCTTTAAATGAAAAACAATTGTTTTTCTTCAATATTATTCCTGTCCAAAAGAAAAATTGATACATATAAAATCCTGTGTAGTAAAATATACAGCAAATTACCATCTCATTTCATGTCAGCTTAAGGCTTCAAAGCTAATCTGTTTAATAACATCAATGCCTTATTTTGCCACAAAACGAACTTAGTCCAAAGGTTTTAAACTCCAAATGCTCAACCTAAATTAAATCTGAAATATTATAGCCCGTATTAATTACTACACAGCTTAAACTATTTACTACAATATACTATGTGTCAGTATATTACGAAATTATTCATATATTTGTAATGCAATAAACGAACAAGTTTTCCGAGCTTTTAAATCTATATTAATTCATTAAAATCTAAGTATAATGAAAACTTCAATTATCAATTCAATTCTTAAAACAGTTTATTGGGTATTTTCAGGTTATTTGGCAATTATTGTAATGTTCTCAATTTTATCTAATTATTAAAATCTATTTTAATTTATATTTTTAAGTTTTTTTATTATTGTTATTAAAAATGAACTATCATGAAAACATCAAATCTTTTATCTATGCTGAAAACAGCTTCATTCATCTTTTCAAGTTATCTAGCAATTTTAATTTTGTTAAATATGATATATCGTTGAATAAATTTAGTTTTTGAAACAAAAAAAACAGCACTTTATATCGTACTGTTTTTTTTGTTACAAGAATAGATTCTTATTTTGCAATATAATTTACAATCCATTCACCAACTTCGGTAGTTGAATACGCTATTCCATTGTCAGTAATATCTTCGGTAACAATATTGGCATCCATACTTGCAGCAACAGCTTCACGAATTAATGCCCCTTCTTCCATCATACCAAAAGCATATTCGAACATTAATGCAGCCGACAAAATGGTTGCAAGCGGATTCGCAATATTTTTTCCGGTAGCCTGTGGATATGAACCGTGAATAGGTTCAAATACAGAAGTATGAATTCCTATAGAAGCAGAAGGCAACATACCCAAAGAACCAGTAATAACAGAAGCTTCATCAGTCAAAATATCCCCAAATAGATTTTCAGTAACCAAAACATCAAAACTTTTAGGCCACTGGATAATTCGCATAGCAGCATTATCAACAAACATATATTCAGTTTCAATATCAGGATATTGTGGAGCGATTTCCTGAGTGATCTGCCGCCATAACCGAGATGATGCCAATACATTCGCCTTATCAACCATAGTCAATTTCTTTTTCCGCTGTCCAGCATATTTATATGCCAAATGCAAAATACGTTCAACTTCTTCGCGAGTATAAATGCAAGTATCATAAGCAGTATTCCCATCCTCACTCCTGCCCTGCGGCCGTCCGAAATACATTCCACCGGTAAGTTCACGAATGCACATAAAATCAGCACCTTCAACCAAATCGGCGCGTAAAGGAGATTTATGGATTAATGAGGGAAAAGTCGTCACGGGACGAATATTGGCAAATAGGCCCAAATCTTTACGCATTTTGAGTAAACCCTGCTCCGGACGAACTTTTGCAGATGGATTATTGTCGTATTTCGGATCACCGATTGCTCCAAACAATACAGCATCAGATTTCATACATAAATCATGAGTCGCTTTTGGATATGGTTCACCAACTGCGTCAATAGCACAAGCACCAACAATGGCAAATTCATACTTTAATTCATATCCGAACTTTTTACAAATTGCTTTTGTTACATTTAAAGCTTGTTCTACAATTTCAGGTCCGATTCCATCTCCGGGTAAGACGGCTATTTTTAATACTTTTGAGCTTGCTTTTTTATCAGCATTTTGGAATGTTTCTCCCATGTTTTTTATTTTTATTTTGAGTTAGTCTATTTATATTGCAAAAAATTTATATATTTGCATCTTTAACCTACAATTTACAGAAATATGTCCTACATTTTATTTGCTATTGCCGGCTTTATGGCTATAGTTACAGCTTTCATTTTAAATTCAATTTCAAGCGAAAATAAATACAAGAGACTTTACAGAGTTATCGTTGTTGCAATTTCTTTGCTTATTTTTGTAGCCATAGCAATATTTATATTTCAACAGAAAAGATATTGATGTCTGCTTAATCAATAATATTAAGCATTTTAACGGTAGCTTTTATTGCTGCAACAGTTTGATCCCCATCCAATCCACGGGTTTTAAAAACTTTATCATTAAATTTCCAGGTAATTATCGTTTGAACAAATGCATCTGTTTTTCCTCCCGGCGGAATTACAACCACATAATCCAATAACTCCGGAGTAGGTTTATTTAATTTCTTATATATTTTCCACATTGCTTTCGAAACTGCATTGTATTGCCCATCACCGGATGCTGATTGTTCAAATACTTCTCCATGCACTTCCATTTTCACTGTTGCCATAGGTCTCAATCCATAAGTCACTGAAAGTGAGTAATTCAGCATCTTGACAACCTGTTCTTCCTGATCATTTTTCAATACATCGGAAACTATATAGGGCAATTCATCCAACGAAACCGTCTCTTTTTTATCGCCCAACTCTATGACTTTAGCTGTCACGCGCTGCATCATTTCATCATCGAGCTCTATTCCAAGAATTTGAAGATTTTTAAGTATATTCGCTTTACCAGAAGTTTTTCCCAACGCATACTGACGTTCGCGGCCAAATCGTTCTGGTAATAAATCATTATAATATAAATTTTTCTTATTATCACCGTCAGCGTGAATTCCTGCCACCTGTGTAAAAACGTTCTCGCCTACAACAGGCTTGTTATGAGGGATTCGGATTCCTGAATAAGTTTCGACCACTTTACTCACCGAATTTATTTTTTCTTCATTTAATCTGGTTTTTATATTCAAATGATCATGCAAAATGGCCAAAACACTTGAAAGTGGGGCATTTCCGGCACGTTCGCCTAAACCATTAACTGTCACGTGAATTCCCTTAATCCCGGCTTTTACAGCTTCAAAAACATTAGCAACAGCAAAATCATAATCATTATGAGCATGAAAATCAAAATGAATATCAGGATAACGGCTAATCATCTTTTCGCAAAACAATCGGGTTTCATCAGGATTTAAAATACCAAGTGTGTCAGGCAACATAAATCGTTTAATGGATTCTCCTTTCAATGAGTCAACCATGAAATAAACATAATCTTCCGATTCGCGCATTCCGTTCGACCAATCTTCCAGATAAATATTGACAGAAATATCCATTTCACGTGCATTTGCCAAAACCTGTTTAATATCTTCCACGTGTTTTTCAGGTGTCTTCTTTAGCTGATGAGTGCAATGCTTCAAAGAACCCTTACACAACAGGTTTAAAACCTTACATCCGGCACCTTGAATCCATTCAAGCGACAACTTATTATCAACAAACCCCAACACTTCGATTTTATCAATATGACCGCGGGACTGCGCCCATTGAGCAACACGTTTAACTGATGCGAATTCACCTTCGGAAACACGAGCTGATGCAATTTCAATGCGATCGACGCGTAATTCTTCTAACAAAAGTCTGGCTACACTCAATTTTTCCTGAGCTGCAAATGAAACTCCAGAGGTTTGTTCACCATCGCGGAGTGTAGTATCCATTATTTCTATAGCCGCCCCACTTAGTCCCCCCGAAAGGGGGATAATTGAAGAGCCAGTGTCCTTAGTTTTATTGATCATAATTTATCAGTTACTAATTTTTTCGCTAATATTTAAGTCCTCCGTCAACTGACGGAGATTTAGAGGACTTTTTATTTTTTTTCGTAAGCTTCAATCAGATCCCTTTTGCTCAACAAATAATCAATATCGTCTAGCCCATTTAGTAAGCATTCTTTTTTATAGGGATTAATTTCAAATGATTCAGATTTTCCGGTTGCATTGTTGGTGATAACTTGCTTTTCCAAATCAATCGTCAATGTTGACTCCGGATTATTATTTACCGAATTAAAAATATCCGCTAAAAATTCTGCCGAAACAACCACCGGAAGTACACCATTGTTCAATGCATTGTTTTGAAAAATATCGGCAAAAAAGCTTGAAACAACTACTTTAAAACCAGCACCATCAATTGCCCAAGCTGCATGTTCGCGACTTGAACCCGAACCAAAATTTTTACCGGCAACAAGGATTGAACCTTTAAATGTAGGATTATTCAACACAAAATCCGGTTTCGGACTTCCATCTTTATTATAACGCCAATCGGCAAATAAATTCTTACCAAAACCTTCCTTATCAGTCGCTTTTAAAAAACGAGCAGGGATAATCTGATCTGTATCTACATTTTCAATCGGAAGCGGAACAACCGTTGAAGTTAATTTTATAAATTTTTCCATTGCTTTCTTTTTTCAAAAATTATTTACGTGGATCAGTAATTTTTCCGGTTACGGCTGCGGCTGCGGCCACAAGCGGTCCGGCAAGAATTGTACGTGCTCCGGGTCCCTGACGGCCTTCAAAATTTCTATTTGAAGTGGAAACTGCATATTTCCCGGCAGGAACTTTATCATCGTTCATGGCCAAACAAGCCGAACAACCCGGCTGACGTAATAAAAAGCCTGCTTCAGTCAAAATATCGAACAAGCCTTCTTCACGAATTTGTTTTTCAACCATCCAACTTCCCGGCACCAACCAGGCAACTACATTATCTGCTTTCTTTTTACCCTTGATATAGTTGGTAAAAACACGAAAATCTTCAATGCGTCCATTTGTACAGCTTCCAAGGAAAACATAATCGATTGATTTTCCTTCTAATTTTTCTCCGGCTTTGAAACCCATGTAATCCAGTGATTTTTGAAACGATATTCTACTGGCTTCATCAATTTGTTCTAATGCTGGAATCGATTCCTTAATTCCCATCCCCATTCCCGGATTAGTTCCGTAGGTAATCATGGGTTGAATATCTGCTGCATCAAAGGTAAATTCTTTATCGAATTTTGCTCCTTCGTCCGATTTCAGAGTTTTCCAATAAGCTAATTTCTTATCCCATTCTTCTCCTTTTGGAGCAAATTCACGTCCAAAAACATAGGAAAAAGTAGTTTCATCAGGAGCAATCATGCCGCCACGAGCACCCATTTCGATGGAAAGGTTACAAACAGTCATTCGTTCTTCCATTGATAAATTACGAATTGCTTCGCCGGCATATTCAACAAAATAACCTGTTGCGCCACTGGTAGTCAGTTTCGAAATCATATAAAGAGCCAGATCTTTGGATGAAACTCCTTTTCCCAGTTTTCCATTAAAAGTGATTCGCATGGTTTTGGGGCGAGTCTGTAAAACACATTGGGTCGCCAACACCATTTCCACTTCGCTGGTTCCGATTCCGAAAGCAATCGTTCCAAATGCACCATGAGTAGAAGTATGACTATCACCACAAACAATAGTCATTCCGGGTTGAGTGAAGCCATTTTCAGGACCAATAATATGAACTACACCGTTTTTGATGTGTCCGAGCGGATAGAACAAAGGCATATTGAAATCTCTTGCATTTTTGGCAAAAGTATCCAACTGATTCCGCGAAATAGGATCCTTAACCGGTTTATCCTGATCGATTGTCGGTGTATTGTGGTCCGCAGTCATTGTCGTTTTTTCTGGACGAAAAACCTTTAAACCACGAGCTCGAAGACCATTAAAAGCCTGCGGACTTGTCACTTCGTGACAAAAATGACGGTCGATATACAATTGGGTCGGACCGTTTTCAACAGTAGATACCACATGGGCATCCCAGATTTTATCAAAGAGGGTACTTGCTCCCCGACCAGCCCCCCAACCCCCTGAAGGGGGAGTTGTCGAGCGTTTGTCATTATTTTCTGTATTATTCATTGTTCTATCTAATTTATTTTTATTCCACAAAGCTTCATTTTTGTTTTTTATTCACCCTCTAGGGGGTTAGGGGGCTAATCCTTCAGGGGGTTAGGGGGCAGCTCATTTCACAAACTGATTAATTGCATTGATATATGCTTCCACGGAAGCGGCTATAATATCGGTATTTGCACCAAATCCGTAATAAACAATGCCATCATATTCAACTTGCATATGAACTTTACCAACATCATCGCTTCCACGGTTGATTGCCTGAATTGTAAATTCTTGTAAAGACATTTCCCTCTTAATTATTTGCTTCAACGCTTTAATAGCAGCATCCACCGGACCATTTCCTGAAGCCGCTGCTTCAAATTTTTCATTGGCAATAATCAAACCGATACTCGCAACAGGCCTTACTCCTACTCCGGATGTAACCTGCAAATAATCCAGTTTAATCCGTTGTTTTTCGTTTCGTTCCTGTCCGGCTAACACCAATACATCATCATCATTGATGTCTTTTTTCTTATCGGCTAATTTCAGAAATGCTTCATATATTTCATCCAGTTTTCCGTTGTCCACTTCCACTCCCAAAACTCCCAATCGATGTTTTAATGCTGCACGACCGCTTCGAGCTGTCAAAACTATAGAATTTTTATCAATTCCAACGTCGGTAGGATCCATAATTTCATAACTTTCACGATTTTTCAATACACCATCTTGATGAATTCCCGAGGAATGAGCAAAGGCATTTCGTCCAACAAC
>JBBRTR010000002.1:0-53463 GCA_038244215.1 Bacteroidales bacterium | reverse complement strand
TCCAAATCGTACAATTCTTTTGCCGATCTATGTTGATATTTATAAGTTAGTTCTTTTGCATTTTTATCTGTTTTTGCTAATGAGAGCCATTCTCCAAAAACGGAACCTGATGTTTCACCATTTTTAAAGGTTGCATCTGGCGTTAAATTTAAAATATATCTATATTTTTTATCAGCTACCGATCGAATTCCATAAAATTCACTTCCTTTAATTACACCTCTTGTTGTTTGTTCTGAAAATGTATATTTTTTGTGTTCTTTTTCTTTTCCTAAAAGAACCGGCACAATACTTTTACCATCCATTTTTGAAATTGGTTTAGTACCTGCCATGTCCACGAAAGTTGGTGTAAGATCTACATATTCTACAAGAGCATCTGATACGGTTCCCGGTTTAACTTTTCCTGGCCACCGAACCACGTAAGCAGAATGAACACCTGCATCGTAACACGTCCATTTGGCAAAGGGAAAACTGTTCCCTTGTTCGCTTAAATATACAACTGCTGTATTTTCGTGTTGCTTGTATTTTTCAATTATACTTAATGTCTTTCCAAATTCCGCATCCATATAATTTACTTCCGCCAAATACTTACAAAACTGTTCGCGGGTCTGTTTGGTATCTACGTAAATTGGAGGCAAGGTAATTTTGTTTGGATCAAATTGCGAAGCATCTCCTTTGTTCCATGGCGTGTGCGGTTGATGAGATGTCACAAATAAACAAAATGGAGTATTCGTTCTCGTACATGAAGCGATAAATGAATCGACTGCTGCAAAATTAATATCTTCGCCTTTGACAAGAGGGGTATATTCAAATGGAAAAACAGATTCTGGACCAACATGAGATTTTCCTATTAATGCAATTCGGTAACCCGCAGGCTTCAAATGTTGAACAATACTGTTGGTTCCCACATTGGCCATAGTATGATTTGGATAAGCACCTGTTTTTACCGGCCAAAGTCCTGTGTAAAGATTATGACGTGTTGGCGAGCTCATCGGTGCTGCCTGATATCCTTTGGTAAAGAGCATGCCTTCAATTGCAAACTTATCAATATTAGGTGTTTTAGAATCCTTACTTCCATAAACACCTAAATCGTAATAAGAACAATCATCAGCCAAAAACAGAACCATATTCGGTTGCTTCTTCTCTTTTGAGGTGGATGACATTACCACAGGCGATACTCCTGCTATTGTCAATGATAAAATAATGTTGTTTTTTGAAATCTTCATGTTTGATTCTTGTTTAAGATTATTTAATTCCCACCTATTTGGGGTAGCTTCTTTTAAAGTTAAAGGATAATGCTAACAATTAAGCTACAAATTTACACTATATTTTAATACACAACATTCACTCATGTTCTAAAAATAATCATTTATGAACAATGGTGCTTTTATTATTGACATATTTGTCAATTTATATCGGATACTAAACATATTTTTGTCATCAGAAATAAAAAATACTTTAACCCACATTGCAGCTATCCTTTCATAAACTTAATGTTTTCAGGACATTTGTTTTTTTTCGGAATAGGTTTGAGCACTACAGTTCTTTTTGCGAATAAAGGGTGTATATTTATATCTCAAGGCATCGCAAATCGATTCTCCTACGATTCTGTTTTTCTTTTGTGTGTGGACTCTATTATTAGCTCTGTTAATTCAGACGACCATGTTTGTTTTGTATCCAATCCCGTCAACAAAGTCAATTCTCTTAAAATACGAACTAAACATATCTGATGGTCGGCAATATGAATATCAAAATACGAACTGTGACGGTCGTTTACTAAGTAGTGGAGGAAGTGTGGAGAAAAGGTGGAGGAAACCAGAACAAAGCTCAAAACAAGAACTAAAAAAAAATATCAAAAAGAATAAAAAAAAGATTAACTAAAACACATTAAATTCAAAAAGAAAAAATAGTAGCTTTGGAGTTTAAAAAATGCATATAAGTAATTCAGACGAAACACGCCCTGATAATGGTAAGCGGTAATATGTTTAACATAAAGGAAATAGAAAAACAGATACGTGAACAGTACACCGATGTGCTCGGAACTCCACTTCGTGAAATATATTGGCAGAGGTTATGAAAATTAAGTAACATTAATTTAGTTGAATTATCAAGAATGAAAAACAGAATAAAATACATCTATATATTAACATTATTATTTGCATGCACAATTATAAAAGCTCAAAATATAAATGTTATACGATTTAATAATACAGTTGTCTATTCAGGAGGTTCTGGGGTATCTGTTATTATTGACCCTACTGGCGCATTCGAATTAACCAATCAGTTCATTCTCCAACTATCAGATGTAGGAGGAACCTGGAATAACCCAACAACACTAAAAACTTTAAGTGAGTTTTACGTGCCGGTTATTAATGGAACCTTACCTAATGGCTTATCAGCAGGGAGTTATAAATTGAGAGTCATATCTACTCTTCCAAGTATCACTGTTGAAACTGCAAGTTTTAGCGTAGTAAATGGGACCAGCACAATACCAAATTTCCAACCAATTCAAAATAACAATGCCACAAACAGCTTATTTTGTTGTTTTGATGATTGTTCTACAACAAATAATATATTTGGGCAAAGAGATGTACCTACTCTAACCGCAGGAAATCCGACTACTACAAATATATTGAGCAAAGCAAGAAGAACTAATAGAATCTGCAATCCGGTTCCCGGCGTTACTTACCAGGTTTATCTGACAGATCTTTTAACTTCTACCACAATAAACCTACCCATTACAGACAATACTTTTGAATTTGAATTACCGGACAACTTATCTATCGGCACGTATGTTGTTGAAATAACTGCTCAAAATTCAAATATAGTTAGTACTTATTCAAATATATTTATTTTTCATGGGAATGGTACAAGTCTAGAAAACTCCACAGGTGAAACAATTTGTATTGGTGACGCTGTAAGCTTCACAATTGGTATAAACCAAAATGGAATTGGCAGAAATTACAGGGGTTCAACATACACTTTAGACTATGGAGATGGAACGACTGAATCTTTCACTCATGCCCAATTACTTGATATATTTTCAACTAACAAACTATTGACTCATATTTACAATACGGCGTCCTGTGGTGTGGCATCTTCTGGTACACCTGGTTATTATCAAGTAAAATTCAAACTATTCAACAAAGGGATTTACAATTCTGGACAAAACGCTAATTATTGCAGTCAATATTATGAAAATGGAGGTGGAAAATCCGCAGAAGTAAACACGAGTCAAGCTCCAATTGCAGAATTTGAAATGCCTGATAAACAATGTATAAGTCAATCAATATATGCGACCAATACCACAGTTTCAGGCCAATATGGTACAGCTAATTGTTCTACTGACGTTACAAATTATTGGTATTATCAATCACCAGAAGGAAGTTATTCTTTAGTTACTAATCAGGCTTGGCTTATTGGGAAAGATTTACAAATACCTGCTTCATTTATAGCAAATAAACCGGGTTGTTGGAAAATTAAATTAGAAGCTACAAATCTTGGCTCAGGATGTAATACAGTCACTCAGGATGAGAAAATAATCAACATAGAATCTATACCATCAGCTTCTTTTACCTATAGTCCTGCTTTGCTTTGTAATGGAGAAACTGTTGCTTTTACAAATACATCAAATGTAGTAAATCAACCCTGTCAGGCTCCAACGTACACATGGTCAGTTACGCCCGTGCCTAATACTACAGCTACGATAGACGGATTTCAATTCACGAACAGTACAACCAAATTTACGAAAGACATTCAATTAAAATTTACTCATCCAGGATCTTATACTATCAATTTAACGGTTGAGAATTCATGCGGAACCAGTTCATACTCAAAGACTATTGAAAATCGTGGGGATCCATCTGTAAGTTTTAATTTATCAACTTTAGGGATATGTTCTTATGCCCCAGCAAATTCCACTATTGACTTTAATACGACAAATAAACCTGTTTATAGCATTGCTCCTTATACTCCTACAAGTTATGATTGGACAATAAGTGGCACAGGGGTAACTGCGAGTGATTATGAATATACACTAGGTAGCAATGCAGCAAGTGCATATCCGAAAATAATATTTAAGGCATATAAAACATTTATTATTAATGTAAAAGTAACTGGCAATTGTAACGGTTCTAATCAGGCTACGTTTGCACTAACTTTAAATGAAACTCCTGCAATTACGAATGTCGACACGATACAAACAATTTGTTCTGGCACAAATACAACTGCCATACCATTAACATCAAGTTTAAATGGAACTACTTACACATGGGAAGTAACAAAAACAGCTAATATTTCTACGCCGATAAGTAATGGCAATGGAGGAACAATTCCGGCAATTGTTATAACCAACAATTCAACTACTCCTGGCACTGTAATATATAAAGTTACACCCACTGCAATTGGATGCCCTGGAAGTTCAAAAGATTTTGTAATTACTGTAAATCCTATTCCGGTCATTGGCAATTTAACTGAAACAATATGCAGTGGATCTACCTTTAGCAAAACACCTATTGATGGTAATGGTAATATTGTACCATCTGGCACAACATATTCTTGGGCTAATCCAGTCAGCATTCCGTCTAATGCAATTACCGGGGGCAGCGCACAGACAGGAAAAAGTGTGATTGGTCAAACACTAACAAATACTACAAACAATATTGCAATATTAACGTACACAATAACACCTAAATCAGGAAGCAGTGGTAGTTGTGACGGACAGCCATTTACCGTAATAGTAACTGTTAATCCAACACCAGTTTTAACACAACCTGAAAATGAAATTATTTGTAACAATCTATTTACAAATCAAATTAATTTTGTCAGCAATGTTATTGGAACTACTTTTAATTGGACAAACAGTAATAGCAGCATAGGACTTTCACTTAGTGGTACAGGAGATATTAGTTCATTCAAAGCTATTAATACTGGAAATACACCTCAAGTTGCAACTATTAGTATTACTCCAGTTTTTAATGGTTGCAATGGAAGTTTAAAAACGTTTACAATAACTGTTAACCCAACACCACAGATAACAACACAACCACAATCCAGTGATGTTTGTATCAATGGAACTGCTACTTTGCTCAGTGTTAGTTATACTGATGGAACGGGAACTCCTTCATATCAATGGTACTCAAACATAAATGATAGCAATATAGGAGGTTTAGATATTGCAGGGGCTACCAGTTCTAGTTACAATCCACCAACTAATTCAGTAGGAAAAACATATTACTATTGTGTAATTATTTTTCCTGGTGAAGGTTGTACAAGAACTACGTCAAACACTGCAACAGTTACAATTAACCCGTCGCCAAAAATAAGTACCGAGCCGCTTTCAACTCAACGAATCTGTGTCGGTGGAGCCATTATTCCTTTGACACTAAACTATACAGGTGGGACAGGTAATGTAACTTATCAATGGTATTCCAATACAATTAATAGCAATATAAGTGGAACTCAGATTGCGGGGGCAACAGCTGCCAGTTACTCTCCACCAACATTTAATACAGTTGGAACTTTCTACTATTATGCTATTGTTAGTTTAAATGGAAGTGCTTGTGGTTCTACAACCAGTCAAACAGCAGAGGTTAATGTGATTGCCGATCCAAAAATAATTAATCAGCCGCTTAACACACAAACAATTTGTCAGAGTACAGCACCTGAGGTCTTGACTGTAGTTGCAAATGTCGGTGAAGATACTTATTCGTATCAATGGTATAGTAATGCTACTAATTCCATAATAGGAGGAACAGAAATTCCAACAGCTAAAAGTTCGGATTACACACCGCCGACTAATATTAATGGTACCAAATATTATTACTGCGTTATTTCACAGACCGGATTAGGATGTGCAGTTACCAGTGAGATAAGTGAGGTAATAGTAAATCTGGGACCAACTTTTACAGCTCAACCACAATCCAGCACTGTCTGTAAAGGAGAAATCCCAACTGTTTTAAAAGTTACTTACAAAGATGGGGTAGGTTCACCACAATATCAATGGTACATATGTACATCAAATGATAAGTCTACAGGTACCGCTATTCAGAATGAAATTACAGATACATATCATCCTTCAGGATCTACTGTTGGAATATTTTATTACTTCTGCATAATAACTTTGCCAACAGGAGGTTGCAGCAGCCTATCTTCTGATATTGCTATTGTCACAGTTAACCAATATCCAGTTATTTCTGATTTTACTCTTCTTATTGGAAGTGGGACAAGTTTTACAGTAACACCAATAACAACTTTACCTCAGGATATAGTTCCCACAGGAACCACATATACATGGACAATGCCAATCATCTCACCTGCAAATACTATTACGGGAGCATCAGCTCAATCAAATCCACAGACATCTATCAGTCAAATATTGACAAATCTGACGAAAATTACAGCTACAGTTACTTATACAGTTAAACCTGTTTCAGGTACTTGCTCTGGCAATGAATTTAAAATTGTAGTAACAGTGAATTCACCAATCAATCCAAATACAACAATAACAGACATAACGTGTTTTGGGGCCAATAATGGAAGCATTCAGATTAATATAGAAGGTGGAAGCTCTCCTTACAATATTTCCTGGACTGGGTCTAATGGATTTAATTCATCCGAACCTTCAATTTCAGGGTTAACTCCGGGAGATTATCAATTAAATATCACTGATGCAAGAGGTTTGACTTATATAAATACATATACAATTAAAGAACCTGCTGATATTTTAATAACAACTAATATTGAGAAAGATGTCAGTTGTAATAATGCAAATGATGGAAATATTGAGATAAGCGTAACTGGAGGAGTTGGTAATTACAAATACAATTGGACTAAAAACAATGTACCATTTGCCATAACAGAAAGTATTATAAATTTAGGACCCGGAATTTACAAATTAACTACAACAGACAGCAATAATTGTGTACCAAAAACAAGCTCTTATATAATAAAAGAACCACTTGCCATATCCATTGACCTAATGAATGTTGTTAATAATCTTTGTTCTAGCGATGCAAAAGGAAGTATTGTTGTTGCAGTAAGTGGTGGAATGCCATTTGAATCAAATGGTGTCTCAGAGTATAAATACTTATGGAAAGGTCCTAATAATTATAGCAGCCTCTTGCAAAATATTAGCAACTTAATGTCTGGGGAATACCTCTTAACAGTTACTGATAAAACGAATTGTTCAAAAGAGCTTACTGTACAAATCACTCAGCCAGATAATCTGACAATAAATGTATTAACCACTCCAACAACTTGTTATGGCGCAAATGATGCATCAATAAAACTCGAAATATCTGGTGGAACTGAACCATATCAAATATACTGGAGTAATTATGGAAAAGGCACATATCAGGATAATTTGTCACCTGGCGATTACACTATTACGGTAACAGATGTAAATTTATGTCAGGTGGTTAAAACTATAAATATAGATGAAGCCCTATTTTCCATTCGCCCTATCGTAAAAAATATTAGTTGTTTTGGCAATAATGATGGAAGTATCAATTTAAATATCGTTGGTGGAGTTCCACCGATATCCCTAAATTGGGCTGATAATCCAACTGCAGGATATATTCGGAATCGACTAGGTCCTGGAACTTATAAGGCAATTTTAAGTGATGGTTCTGGTTGTGTATTTTCTAAATCCTTCACCATTATTGAACCTTTAAAACTAAAAATTGGTTCGGAAATCACGAATGCTTTTGAATGTAATAACCCGAACAGTGGTTCGATTGACATAACCGTATCAGGAGGTACTTTTCCTTATAAAATCAGTTGGTCAAATGGTTCTACGACAGAAGATCTTAAAGGTGTACCCGGAGGTATCTATGTTGTAACAATAATTGATTCTTTAGGTTGTGAGTTAAGCCAACAATTTGAAATTACAAGACCAGAGCCATTAACTTTATCTGTAATTATCGATTCAGATTTTAATTGTCAAACAAATGCATTCAAAAAAATTTGCACAGCACAAGTAACTGGAGGTTTGCCACCCTATACTTATAGATGGTCGAGTGGGACAATAAGCGGTTTGAATAATGAAATAATGGAGACTAATAAACCAGGCATCATTGTATTGGGAGTTACAGATGGCATTGGTTGTACTACAAGTTACACTTTCAATTTATCGTTTTCGAGTCCTGGTATAAATTATCAGCTTATTGATTGCAACAAACACTCTTTTGATTTTAATGCTATTATACCTTCAGGACTTGCATCCGATTATAGTTTCAAATGGGATTTTGGAGATGGTTTAACTGATGTAAATCAATATTCACACCATTTATATTCTTCGTCAGGAATCTATAAAGTTATTTTGACGCTAAAAAGTTTGAACTGTAGCACTACTTTCCAAATGAACATTGTCGTTGATGCCATACCGGTTTTAAAATTAAATAAATTACCAATATTTTGTATCGGTGATTCATTGCTATTGCGTGTATCCGGTGCCGATTACTATCGTTGGAATGATGGTACCCAAAGTGATAGCTTATTAATAAAGGATCCTGGAAACTATTCAGTTACAGGAATATCCAAAACAGGTTGTGAGTCAACTTTAGAATTCAAAGCATCAAATTTTGAATCCTACAATTATAGTATTCAGTCGGACAAGAATGAAATTTCTGCAGAAAATTCAGATATTCAGTTCTGGAGTGAAAGTATATCATATTCAGAATATTTCTGGGATTTCGGAGATGGAAAAAATGCCTATGGAAATTCTCAAAATCACAAATATGATATTACCAGAGATGGATATTTTGATGTAAAACTAAAAGTAGAAAATCCAAATGGCTGTTTAGAATATGCTACTAAAAGAATATGGATAACAATTGCTTCATTAGATAATACCTTTACACCAAATGGCGATGGAGTGGATGACGTATTTATGAAAAACTGGCATATTAAAGTATATAATAGAAATGGTATAATGCTTTATGATGGTAGAGATGGATGGGATGGAACTTATAAAGGAAAACCCGTGACTAATGGTACATACTTTTTTGTGGTTTATTATTCAACCGGTGCAAATACTAAAACGAATTCTAATTTTGTAACTGTAATTCGTTAAATCAGGTATAATGAAAAGAGAGATTTTAATAATATTGTTTTTTATAATTTGTTCGTTTATTTATGGACAAGACAATATCCGTCTAAACAATTATTGGTGGGAGCCTTATATTATAAATCCAGCTGCTATGGAAAAAGATCATTTGGCAGAATTTACTTTAGCAGGTAGAAAACAATGGATCTTATTCCCTGGCGCTCCAGCTACACTTTATGCATCAGGCTCTTTGTATTTAGATGAAATGCATACACAATTCGGACTAAAAATACTTCAAGATAAAATTGGTTATACATCTACGTCGAATATAAGTTTGACCTATGCATATGCTATAAGATTGAATTATAATTGGAGAGTGCATTTAGGATTAGCTTTAGATATTCAAATGATTTCATACGATCTTTCACAAATTAAATCTCCTACACAAGGAGACCCTTTTATTTATGAAAGATTAATGAAAGCAAATTATTTTAATTCAGACATTGGATTTGAAGTCACAAATAAGATATGGCGCTTTGGAATGGCAAGCCAGAATTTATTTTCATTATTTAAGACCGACAATCTGAATTTCGTAAATACAAACTTTATATATGGTGGATATCGTGAATATAATCATGACTATGTCAATCTTGGATATGGTATAAGCGGTATTCAGTATAAGAATTTATATCAGGCCGAAATAAATTTGACTGGGTATTTTAAAGTTACTCGTGAATCAAATGCTTTTCAATTAGGATTATTATACAGGACATGGAATGAATTGGGTTTCATGTTTGGTATTAATTTGAGCAAAAATTTATTCCTTTATTATAATTATGATTACGATTTTGGGGGAATAAGTAATAATTCATTAGGATCTCATGAAATAATGTTAGTTTATAACATAGAAAAGGTATTCAAATGTCGTAATTGTTGGTATTAAAATTGCCATTATAAAATGCTCCAATTTATCTAAAAAGCCAGTTGGTCTGTACGGTACTTGCGCATAGAATTACGAAGAATAAATGGAGATATTAAATCTAAAACTTGTCGGATTATTGGTTTTTTATTATTTTTACTGCGCCTGTGTTATTTCATTATTTCTGTATGTTGTTTTGAATCGACTACAAAAACATGAGATTCTCAGGCATTTTCAATTTTTAAAGTTTCGAATAGTATTGATATACAAATTAACCCTATTGAAAGTATTTGTTTCCTTTGCATAATTAAATTATAAAAACTGATTCGTGAATTCCACCAAAAATATTCTCAAAATAACTTACCCAATCATCCTCACACTTGTTGCACAAAACATTATAAATGTGACAAACACACAAATACACTCTTCATTTCAAATGACGATTAACCCACAAATACAATATATCGAATAACTGATGTCTGGTTGTTGAACATGACAATATTGATATTCCAACATATTTCATTTGTTTTTAAATGATTCTTGTTTGAAATTCAAAATCAAAAATAAAATGAATTTTAAAATCTCCAAATTGCTGATTATGAAATAGTGCAATCAAATTAGCTACAATGTGGCTTATACTTTTTATTTAAAAATAGTATTTACCCAATGATAAATTTTGTGGTGTTTGTAAATTTTTCGTTTGTTATTTTCACAATATAACATCCTTTCAGGAATTTTGATGTGTTGATATTTAATGTATTGGCTTCGAAATTCTTCTGAATAATCATTCTTCCATCAGCACTAAAAATCTGAGCTTTTAGATCTTGAAGGTCACTAATTTGAACCTTAATTGTTAACTCATTCAAATTTGAAGATACAACAATATCACTATCAATAAATGAATTTACCTGAGGTATTGATGTTTGCGTTTCAAGAGCAGGTAGCATTTCAAACCGTATTGAGCTACTACCACCTGAAATTGTAGCAGTGGTTGATAACAATCCCAGATTGGTGTTAATTGTATTGATTTGAATAGTATCATTTGTCAGAATTTTGAAAGTAGTGCCTGCTGGTAAACCTGATATATTTGTAATTCCGGGTATTTTTATTTTGGCAATATCATTCTGATACAAGTTGTAGTTTGCATTCAACCGACCAATCGGACGCGCTTTAACACTATAATAATAAGGCGAATTTACTTTTTTGAGCCATTTTAGCAACAAAACTTTAAGTGCCTGCGCATTTTCTTTTTCAATACTAGAAATATTCGATTTCTTTAAAATATTGAATTGCTCCAAACTATCTGTTTTCAAATCGTAGAAACCATCGATAGCCGTGTTTTTAGCCTCAGCTGTATGAGCTATCATCAATTTAAAATTATCAGTACGGACCATAAATCCGGGTATTTTATCGTTGTACCATTCCGAAACGGCAAACTGAGTTTCGTTTTCATTGAAAATGTTTTCAATATAGGGACGTAGCGATTTGCCATCGCATTTATAAGCTGGTAAATTAAAATAATCTTCTATCGTTGGGCGAACATCAATCAGGTTTACCGGAACTGCAATGCGTTTTCCGGCGGCAATTTTTTCAGGATACCGAATAATTAAGGGTACACGAGCCGATTCATCATAAAAATTATTTTTCGAATCCATTCCATGCGAACCCAGCATTTCGCCATGATCACCACAAAAAACAATCATTGTTTTGTCGGTCAATCCCAGATCATCCAATTTTTTAAGAATTTCACCCAATTTATCATCAATTTCTTTTACCATTTCGTAATATCGTGCGATGAAAATGCCTATGGTAGAGGGATCTTGAAAATCTGTCATTTTTACGATACTGTTCGCAAAATAGGGCGAATTAAGCTCATCGGCCTTATAATAACTTGATGAAGTTTTATTCACAAAGTAATTGGTTGGAATAGGCATAGTGGATGAGTTTAGTGAACCATAATATGGTTTTGCCACTACAAATGGTGGGTGAGGTGGATTGAACGAACAATGGATACTAAATTTATGTGATTTATTTCTTTCTATAGCTTCCAATGCATTTTTGGTATACATGGCACTCTCTGTGTGCTGTTCATCTATCAATAAATTTCCAAAATTTTGATAATCAACGGTTGTAATTAAACTTGGATCTTTTTTACGAGCATCAAGTGCATCAGGTAAATAATTAAGACCTCCTCCACCACCGGTCAAAGCTCCTGTGGTGAATGGAGCTGAATTTATGTGAAGTTCTGCTTTCCACCAGTTCATATAATTTGCAGTTTGTCCGTCTCCCAATAAGTTGCTTTTAGTCATACCGGCACATGTTATTGGTCTGTTAGCATATACAACGGCTTTACGCTCGGGTGAATGCCATTTACCATAATATTCACAAGTATATCCACTTTCTGCCAATACTTCATCATAAGTTTTAGTTGTGAAAATGGGTTCATTTCCAGTTAACAATGAACCTGTTACAAATTCGTAGGCATAAGTGTTCCCCCATATACCGGTATTACAAAGGCTGTTCCCTGTGAGCATGGACGATCGTGAAGGCACACTTACCGGACTTTGGGCATAAGCACGAGTAAAAATAACTCCTTCTGCAGCCAAACGATCCATATTGGGAGTTGAAATTATTTTATTTCCCATACAACTCATGGCATCGAACCGCAGCTGATCGGAAATAATATAAATTAAGTTGGGTGATTCGGCGGATGCTTTCTCTACAAAATTTCGGGCATTCGCACCCAGGATTGTGAGACCCGAAAGCAAAATTGGAAAAGATATATTTGCTTTAAAATTGCAGTTTTTCAACATGTTGATATGTGTTTTTATAGATAGAAATAGTTGTATAGAAGCAAGTTCACTTCCTTTTTGGCATTTCCTGAGTAAAAGGTATTACTTTGCGAAGCATTTTAGTCCCCTGACCTGCCAACCACAAATAATGATCGGAAGGTAAGCCTTCGTTCCCAACAAAAACGCTCTCACCAACCGGTGGATTATTTTCAATTTTAAAAATAGCTGTTCCCTCATCTATTTCGTCGAACATAGCGTAATACAACATTTCACAACCCAACTCTATGGATTTTGAAATCTGACTCCAATAAAATTTACCGCCATTTCGTGGAATCATATTCGAAGGAGATTCTTGATTCATATTGTGCCAACTAAATCCGGGAAAAAGTACGGGCACATAATCAAGTCCGTTTGCTTTACACCACTTTAAATCATCAACAATGAGTGAATAATAATTTGAATATGTATCCTGATTAAATCGACCTACCAACCAAGGTTGCACTATATCCGCCCTTTTGATAATTTCGTGTAATTTTGGATTTTTGTCTGAATCGACTGTCAGCTCTCGCCAACGTGTAGGAACACCTAATAAAATTGAACAACCGCCGTAAATCGGATCTTCTTTAAAGAATTTTAGAAGTTTATCATATTCATTGTAGCCATACTTTCGTTTATCGCCAAAACCAACACCCCAGATGGCAACCAATGGTTTATTTCGATGATAAAGATATTGATTATTCTTTCTACTCGTAAGTTTATGTTTATCAACCAAGTTTTTCCAATCTTCAATAACCAGATCCACTTCATATGGTTTCATCCCTGATAAATCATACATAATACAAATAGCACGATTATTTACTTCGGCTGCATTCAGGGCATTTTCCAACACAACATTCGAGTGATTTAAACCAACCGGAGTTCTAATTGAAGCCACAAAACGTTGCATAAATGCTCCATCGATGCCGTATTCTTTCATCCATTTAAAATGTAAATCGGTTGTGCTTTTGTCGTACGAACTAAAAGTGTAAGCTGGACTACCATCAGCAAAACTGAAAGGAGTTTTGTATTTCACTTTATATTCAGTCATGTCAGGCCATAAGTCGATTGTACATTTACCCGGTTTGAATTCATTGTTTTTGGTGTAATGATTCCAGCCTCTTCCTGCACCATCTTCAGGTGCATTAAACCATCCTTGATAACCGACCATTGTTAAACCTTTGTAGGTCATAAAATGACTTGTCATTGCATGACGTTGTTCGGACAAAACAAAGGCAGAATGTACAATTAATATAATTGCTAAAAGCTTAAATTTAACAGATGTATTCATAAAGAAATGTGGTATTTAAGAAAATAGAAAGCTTACCTTTCAATATTTATCTTTTTTGTAATTGTTTGTTTATCAGAAGTTATCTTCAATAAATATAATCCTTGATGCATCTGACTAATATTGAATTGCATTTTGTCGAAGTTATCCTTACTAATTGTTTTATGTAGTTGAATCTTACCACTTATATCATAAAGTAAAAGTTCTAAACTATTTACATCAGCTTGGTTTAGTTTTATATTTAAATAATCTTTTGCAGGATTCGGATAAACTGAAATTTCGCTATCACTGAATTTCAGGTCATTTATTCCATTCAAACTATTTCCATCAATCCGTGTAAAATAATTAATGTCAGGTGTGCCGGATTCAATCGTTAAACGTACTGTATGTAAACTATTGCTGGCACAATTATAATTACCGGCATCAATAGTAGTCCAAACACCATTTGTCGATGGCAATTGAATCGTTGACAAGGCATTTCCATCGACAGAAAAACTCACTGAAGATGCAACTGTTGATTTATAACGAAGCTGGAACTTTGTATTACTTAAAAAAGGCAATTCTTTCCACTCCATCCATTCACCTGCTTGTGTGTTTGTAACATTCCACCCTCCATTGATATCATTTGATTTAACGATATCGAGATCTCCTTCCTGACGGAATGCACCACCACTATTACCTGTTGTTAAGTCTGTGTACAAATCACAACCTTCAGCTTCAACTTTCAAACTAGCAGGATAAGGATTGGCGGAATATCGTCTTAAAATATTTATGCGTTGATTCGGATATTCGTAATAAATGACATCCCTACTTCGCCAATATGCTGCAGATTCTGCGGCATCCGTAAAACCTTCACACAAAGTGAGACTTGCTCCACCATTTACTGTTCCGTTCAGTCCATTAATTAATGTTTGACCTTGCTTTGGATCTATAAAAGGCGGATCGGCAGGATCTCCAAAACCAGGTGCTACAACTCCGGTTTTAATTCCATTCCATAAATAATTTGTCCAGGAAGTATTGCTGGCCGACGAAAACCAGTTGTGTACAGCATCCACTACCGAAGGACTATTACATTGACTATCCGCTGTAAGCCAATTTTGTTGAACTATAAGATAAGGGTTGAATCCAAAAGTTGCCTGACACTGAGTTCGGATATATTCTACTATTTTTTTCAGATTTCCATTCCCGAAATTTGTCATCCAGGTTGATTTTACCGACCAAAAAATGATAACCATTCTACCATTAATTTTATATCGTCTTTCGTCTGGAATATTCTGAATAGCCACTTTAAGGTTATAATCCCAAATGTATTTATAGTTAGCTGTATCTGCGCAATCGAACTTGGGATCAGAAGTAGTGTATATTCCCGTTTTATCCCAATTCATATTTCCAGTCCAAGAGTTGGGACAATCGTCGAAAATAGCTAATTTGAATGAATTAACTCCTCGGGTGTCCATCGCTTTAACCAAATCATTAATTTTAAATGGGTTTCCATTTCCTCTATCTTTTCTGATTGGGGAATAGCCTCTGCTCAGTAGTGCAATAAAATCAACACCTGAATAATCAACTTCCTCAACCATATTTTCCCACCATTCAGTCTCGGTAAGCGTTGATTTAGTAATAGATTGGTTATATGGATAACTTTGTCCACCTTGCATTTCTAAATAATGCCAACAAAATGTCGTACCTAAATCTCCTGAAAAAGCTGAAGGAATAAGTATAAATAGACTAATGATTATAAATGCAATTACTTTGTGTGTATTTCTCATTCTAAGATTTTCAACATTTATTTAAAAACAAACAAATCTACTGATAATTCTAATTGAATTATTGGATTTGGAAAATATTTAACTGACTTTCAGACAACAGCTATTTAGATAGTAATTTTTGACGACATAACTGAAAGTACAGGTATTTTCTTACTAGTTAATTCTGCTTTTTTATATAGAGGTCTAATTTAAAATCAATTTATTTACAATCTTTGATGTCCCAGATTCAACTGAAACAAGATAAACAGATTTTTCCAAAAGGTCTGAAGTGCTAATTTCGAGATGACTTAGATTATTTGATTTCTTTTGAAAAACCGTTTGTCCAATAAGATTAATGATTTTTACCTGAACGTTATTCGAGTTTTCAAAGCCAATCAAATCAATAGATAGTTTATTGGTTTTTAATGGGTTTGGATAAATATTTATTGATTTCCCTGTTTGATTTTTCAAATCTTTCAATCCACTTATTCCATTGCCACCAATTGTCAATTCATCAAAATTACCACCGCTTGAACCAATGGCTGTCAGCGTAATTGTATTGTTACCTTCTTTCAACACTTGACTTGTGGTGTAAACGCCCCATGTTGACCAACTACCAGTTACTGGAAATGCAATGGAAGCTATTCGTACTTCGTCATTTACAGTTAATTTCAATGGTCGGTTTGCCGTAAGTGCATAACGAAACGACAAAGTATAAGTGCCGGCTGAGCGAACATTGATTGTCCATTTAATATAATCGTTGGTATTATTTGTAAAATCGAGAAAACCGGTGCCATGATATCCTGGCTGATTAGTCACTGCAGCCGGACCAACAAATTCGGCATCTTCGGCCTGATAAGTTACAGAATCAGTAATAACGGTAATATTACTTGTTGCCGTTTTTGCTCCATCCACTGTTGTTGCTGTGATATTTGCAGTTCCACCGCTAATGGCAGTAACCAAACCTGTTGCATTAATGGTAGCCACAGTAGAATTACTGCTTTCCCAATTTATTGCCTTATTTGTTGCATTTGCAGGCGAAAAAGTAGCTTTTAACTGACGGGTGGTATAGATATTAATTTTGGCCGTAGTCGGTGCCAACGTTAGTCCTGTAACTCCAATTTCACAGCTTCCTTCGGGAACTCCGCAACCACATATCCCTGGTTCCATTTTATTGGGGTCGTCGGGACATTGGTCAACACGAACTCCGGCAATGATTTCCACAGTTGTGGTACTATTTGCAGTCAAATCCAACGTTAGATCTACAATATGAAAAAATGTTCCATCAAATTCTTGTTTGACCGTTGCATTATTTACATAGTACGGGCTTCCTTTTGGCATTACAAACCGCACTCTGGCTCCGATAATCGGAAAATCAAATTTATTGACAATTGTAGCCGTGTTTGATTGGTTCGAACCATCATTCAATTTTGAATATGTGAGTTTTAATTTAGGAGTTTTGTAATCCTTAGCTGTTTCAAGTCCTTGTTGGGCTGATTGATCGTTGCCAACAGTTTTGTAAGTACCAGCTTCTGTGTCAATTTTATATAAATTGAAAGGAGCTTTATTATTTCCGTCTCTTGAAGTTAGTGTTGAATAAGCAATTTGTTTGCCATCAACCGTAAATGGACTATTCGTAATGCTATGACAGTGTCCTAAAATAATTAAATCAAGAGGTGCTCCGACCAATTTCAAAGGATCATTAAATGCCTTGAGCGGTTGAGGGGTCATTACGTGGCAATAACCAATTCTGATTGTTCCTTTTCCAACAACATCAAGCCAGCTTTTAGCTACATCTGTCTGTTGGCTGAAATTTGGAGTTCCAGAACCATCATCGGGAAACCATGCATTATTAACACCTATAAAGCGGGCATTTCCGTAGGTGAAATTATGAGCTTGTAACCCGTAATTATCGTTGAAATACAATGACGGAACTTTTTCATAACCTGAGTTTGGGTAGCCGGGCTCTAATTCATAGTTTTTTTGTGGCGTGTCATGATTTCCGGGAATTGCAAATACGGGTGCGAAAGAATTGTTCATTCCATTTACATAGTCGGTTCCATTCATAAAACCATTCATATAGTCATTTATTCTCTGTTTGGTACTTGAATCGTTGTTGGTGTTTGGGTAGTGATTGTCACCTGTTTCCATAAGCATTTCAGGGTCAACGATATTGGCAATATCAATTATGGTTGAAATTTCACGAAGAATAATATTAGGTGTGTCGTAAGTACCTTGCCAACGATGTGCATCGGAAAAATGCATAATATAGAATTGTTTTTTGAATTCCTTTATCACTTTTACAGCTGCTAACGAAATTTCATCACCGGTCGATGTTTTCAGTATAAGGTCGTAGCGATCCGATGGTGTGTTTGCGGGGACAGTAACCGTTAATTTTCGATTACAGGTATTGCCCGACCATTGATCGTACACCCATGTGTCTGTTTTGGTGTCAATTATAGTAACTTCTGCATTATTGTAAGGGCCTCTCAGGCTAACTGAGTTTACAGTCTGGTCAGCATCTGAACTAAACCACACTTCGAAAGTTTCGCCAGCTTTTACAATTGCTGTTGTAGAACGCCATGGATATACAATTTTTCCAGCTAAAGTTGTGCCAACAAAACTGATAATTAAAAACAAAATCGAAAGTGCAGTGATTTTTTTCATATTGCGATATCGTTAAAGATATTTTTAATTGACTAATTTATAAATATTTACTATTTACAAAATTAATTTTTCTATTGATTTTGATTTTTTGTCATCAACGGAAATAATATAAATTGAATTTTTCACAAAAGCTGAAGAATTAATTTCCAATTGAGTTGGATTGTTAAAATGTTTAGCAAAGACAGTTTGTCCCATTAAATTTGTAATTTTGACTTGCACATTAGTTGAATTATCATATCCTGTTAAATTTACAGATACATTTCCATCACTTTGTAAATAGGAATGAATACTATTTGCATTTTCGCTAAACTTTGGATTGTTTATAGCACTAAGCAATTGAACTCCGCTTATACCCAATTCGTCAAAATTTCCTCCACTTGAACCTATCGCAGTAAGTGTTATGGTATTATCGCCGGCTTTTAGCTCTTGAGTGGTCCGATATTTTTTCCAAATACTCCAACTGCCTGTAATTGGGAATGAAACGGAAGGAATTCTAACCTCATTGTTAATAGTCAGTTTCAATGGTCGATTTGTGGTGAGTGCATATCGAAACGACAACAAATAGCTCCCTGCACTTTCTACATTAGCAGTCCAAGTTAAATAATCGTTACTCATGTTGGTAAAATCCACAAAACCAGTACCGTTGTATCCGGTTTGATTTGTAGCAAGCAAGGGGCCGTTAAAATTTGCATTTTCTGCTTGCAGCACGATAGAATCCTGAGGAAAATTTGGATCATCGCATGTACCTTCAGGAATGCCGCAACCGCATACTCCGGGAGCAATTTTATTCGGATCGTTAGGACATAAATCTACATTATTTTTGAAGTCAAATCCCGAAAACGACCATAACAATTTCGACGGCATCTTTGAATCACCATAATATGGAGCAGTTGGATCGTCCCAAAATTTACCATACTGAGCTGAGTAATAACGACCTGAAATAGTTCCGGCATCTACATCCAACTCCAAAACACAAGCATACATATCCAGCACTTTATTGTGGAAGCAGGTTTTCAGATAAATTAAATTATTTCCTTGTGCACCTGTTAACTCTACAGGCTCAATTGTAGCAGTATGTCCACATAAAACCATCAGCACATTGCTATGTTTTAGTGCCATTGTAGTCACTGCACTATTAGTTGTGGCATCGTGCGAAATAATAAAAATTCGATTGGTAGGATTGGTCACGATTAAGTTTTCTGCCCACGCAATGATATTTGGACCCGGAGCAATACGCATGGAAATTACCATCCAATTTACACCGGCTACATTAAATCGGTGAGCCACATTAATGCTTTCGTCGAAATTTGATACAAACGAAGGCCAGGTTTGGTAAGTACTCAAAGGGAAGTATTGCTTGTATTTATCACCTCCATTATCATTTGCAATATCGTTGTTACCAATATCTAATACATAGGGAATTTTGCCATCCATTTTTTGCCAACCAGGTTGTGCTACCTGCCAATTACTTACCAGACAATCTTCAACTATGTCGCCCATTTGCATGATAAAGTTAGCATCTTTGGTTTGATTATCGATTAATATTTTATCCATAGTCGATAAAAAACTAGCTGGGTCTTCGTTCATTATTTTTTGCGAATCGCCAAATACAAGTATTTTTACTTTTTCTGCAAAAATATTTGATATTGATAGAAATAGGAAAAAAGATACTGTTAGTAGAGTTAACTTTTTCATTTGTAAAATATTTTTTTTGAGTATTAGTAGTTTCTGATGTCAAAAATAGTACGGAGCTATTAATTAATCATTAATTTATAATTAAAGCAGTACAAATTGTAGATTATTTTTGAAAAAATATCAATTAAAGTAGCAAACAATTATAAATGTGGATGTTGGGAGGAATGTCATTTAATAACATTTAGTTTGTGAAGTTTGCTAAATAACGTGCACTTTTTCGAATTGCTCCGAATATATCAGTAGCACAGTTTTCAATTTCGACAAAAAAATAATTTACGGAAGGTGGAATTGCTTCTAAAATGGCATTATAATTCATATTGCCATCACCAAGAGCGCAATTTGGATTTGAAGGTGAGATAGATCCATCTTTTAGATGAAGCATTTGAATTCGGTTGGGAAATGATTTCATTAGGTTCGTAGGATTTGCACCACCTACCGTTGCAAGGTAAGTATCCAACTCAAAATGGATTGAAGGTTCCAAAAATTTTTCAAGCAAATTAAATGCCGGTTGCCCATTCAACATACGAAATTCAAAATCGTGATTATGATAAAGTAAATTTCGCCCTTGTGTTTTTATTAGTTGATTGGCATTGTTCAGTTTATCAGCTAATTTTCGAATATTATTTTCGGTTTCAAAGCTTTCGGGAGGACAATACGGACAGATTAAATTTGAGCAATTCAAAGCTTCGGCTTCATCCAATGATCGTTTCAATCCATCAGTTGAAATCACATCACAATGCATTGCAATTAATTCAAGATTGAAATTCTTGAGTAAAAGTGCAATTTGTTCAGGTTTTTGATTGTGTAATCCGGCTAATTCAACCACCTCATAACCAGCCTGAGCGACATTTTTAATTGTTTTTTCAAAATCGATAGCAAGTTGTTCCCGTACCGAGTAAAGTTGTAATCCAATTGGGATTTTCATCATCAGCCAATTTTCACTTTATCACAACCCATATTTTTAAGTTGAGCAATCCATTTATTGGAAATTTCCGGTAAAACTATTTTGTGTTTAGTTAGCGTTTGACTTATTCCAATACTGGTACGTTTGTTATTGCCCATGTCATGATAAGGCAATAATTCTATTGCTTTTAGTTTTGGATATCTTTTGTTTAGTTCGGCTATAGCGCTGAAATGCAGTTTAGTATCGTTAATTTCTGGAATCACCGGACAGCGTAAGATTACAGAAACACCATAGCGATAAGCAGCATTTAAGTTTTCGAGAATGGCTTGATTGGGTACGCCAGTGTAGTTGTGGTGTACTTCAGAGCCGGTAATTTTATAATCGAAAAGCAGCACGTCAATTAATGGCAGTATTTGTTTAAATTTAAAAGGTGAAAGAAATCCTGAAGTTTCGACACAAGTATGAATACCCAATTCTTTACAACGATTTAACAAAGCTTTTGCAAAAGGATATTGAAACAATGGTTCACCACCACTCAGGGTTATTCCTCCTCCAGAATTTCTATAAAAATCAAGGTCTGCCAACACTTCAAGCATCACTTCATCAACAGTCATTTCATTGCCTATAATTTTCAAAGCATTGAAATTACAGGCTTCAACACATTTTCCACATAATTTACATTTATCGTAATCAATTAGATGATTACCTTCCACAAATGTATGAACATTTTCTGTGCAAACTCTGGCACAATCGCCACATTGCGTACATTTATCGTATTGGAAAAACAACTGACGACTTGCCGAAATAGCTTCCGGATTATGACACCAAAGACAATCCAGCGGACATCCTTTCAGAAAGACGGTTGTTCGGATACCGGGACCATCGTGCAAAGATGCTCGCTGAATGTCAAAAATAATTGCTTTTTCGCTCATTAAATACTTAGAATAAAACTGCCCCCTAACCCCCTAAAGGAGGAAACCTAGAACATGAAACAACAAAACGCAAAAAACTAAACGCGAAACGCGAAATAATTAATAAGTAACACGACTGAGAATTTCTAACTGAACATCACGGGGCAAATCGATGTAACGCGCACTGAAACCGCCAATACGCACAAATAAGTCCTGAAACTTTTCAGGCTCAATTAAGGCTTTTTCCAAATCACCCCGATCGATAACAGTTATCATAGCCTGAGCACCTCCTTTTTTGAAATAAGTATCCAAAAGAATTTCAAATTTTGGTCGGTCATTGCTAAAGAAATCCCTACCGAAACGCATATTTTGTACCGTTCCCGCATGAATTTTATGACTAGGTTTTACCAACGAGTTTATAAGTGCAGTTATGCCTTTTTTATCATTTCCACCAGCAGGTGTGTTGGCATTTGCCATTTCACGACCGGCTTTTCGTCCATCGGCTGAAGCACCCACCCAACGTCCTAAAATGGTATTTTGCTTGTTATTGATAAGCACATTCAGATACCAGTCCAAATTAGTTCGGTCACGTTGGTCACGGATTGTATTACACATAAAATCATGCAATTGTACCATACTATCATCAGCAGAATTGTCATCGTTACCATATTTTGGACATTCTTTCAGTAACTTATGTTCCTTCTCGTACCCAATAAAGTTATTGTCCAATGCTTCTATTAATTTCTCAGCAGAAATAAGCTTTTGGTCGAAAACCATTTCCTTTATTGCTGTTAAACTATCGGCAGTATTCACACTTCCAAATGACTCCAACGAACCACCGAGGTACTTAATTCCACCTGCAAAAATGGCTTTCCCACGAGCGATACAATCATCGTACAACATGCTCAGATACAGATAAGGCGCTTGTTTTGCTGACTCTACATATTCCAAATCTTCGTGGTCGGCTAGTATTTCGATAAAGAAAGTCAATTGTTTTTTGAAAGCTTCGAAAAATTCGTCGTAGGATTTAAAATCTTTCAAATGTCCGGTTTTTAAACCTAATTGTTTTCCTGAAATGGGATCAAAACCATTACGTAAAGTAACGTCCAAGGCTTTTAATACATTCAATGAACCACTTGGAGTTCCAAATCCCATGTGATCGATTACAATTTCACCGCATCCAAGTGGCATGTATTGCTCAGCATCTTCTAATGGAACATCGTGAGCAGCAGCAACTCCCGGCACTAACACATCATCATTATAAAGCAATGGGAAAGTATGTCCATCACCAATAAGTGTAATGGATTTTTGCATTATTTCGGGGTTCATTCCTTCGTAGAAACGGAGTGTTGTCTGTGGCAAAATAGCACGACCGTACGTCCGCATAGTTTCCAGTACCAATAAGGCAAACCTGTCGGCATTCTCTTCGTTTCTTCGTCCACGACCACCAATAATAACCCGACCGTCTACATCGCGAAACAGTTCGTTTATTAACCGCCAGTACGAATGCATTAACGACAAAGCTTCTTCTTCGGTAATTATGCCATTATCAATATCATTTACATAGAAATCGCCTAAATAAACATCCACCCTACCCAATTCCAACGAACCGCAAATCAACGTATAAAGCCAGGATAATTGCAAAGCTTCGTAAAAAGATTCTGGTTTATATAAAATATTATTTTTTAGCACTTTAGCTAATTGCAGCAATTCCTTTGACCGCTGTGGATCATCGCAGGTTTTCGCTTTTTCGATGGCTTGCTTTTCGTAATGGTGACAGGAGTTTATAAATACATCCAAAGCCATTAACATGCCTTCGTAGAGTTGATAATCTCCTCCAACATCTTTAGCCTTCTCACGATATTCAGTAATTTCGGCCATTAATCCGGGAATGCCTAGTCTTACTAATTTTTCATAATCCACAAAAACACCGGCCATACGGTAAATAGGATTGGCGATAAGCGGTTTGAAGTTGTAAGGAAGCGATACAATCTCGTCGCGAAACAGCACCGGAAGCATTTTTTCGGTAAATGCAGCTTCAACTTTAGCTTTCGAAGTTTCTCTTTTCCAGAAATGAAGCATTTCATGCACACCATCGCGTTGCTCAATCGGAATATTACCTCGCTCAATGGCTTCAATAATTTTCTGTTCATGACAAAAATACCCATAAGCAGCACCTCCGGGAGCGTTGTGAGGACTAAATCCAACCCAACCCCAAAAAGTACGTCCTGCTAATCGATCATTGTCCTGAATTTCGGTAAGAACAGCAGGAAACTGTGCCTGATGGCATTTAGCTTCGCGAATGGCTATGTGTTCATTAATATTTTTCCGGTAAGTTTCGGTGAAATTCAATTCCATCGAAAAATCATCTATTTTCTGCATTTTGATAAATTTATTTTTTGAAGATTATGCTTCTGCTTTTTCTTGTTATTCGTATTTCGGATCAAATTAAATATCACATGGACTAAAAATTATTTCTTGAAATCAATATACATTTCTATACTTAAATAAATTGCTAAAAATAAACACTGACCTAAATCTAAATCGATTTAGGTCAGGTAAATAATTCAAGGATTACTTGATAAATTTTAATACTCCAGCATTTGTTTTAGCAACATATACACCTTTAGTTAAGCCACTAAGGTTGATTGAAGACTCTTTAGAATTAAGGATGCGAGCACCTAACGTATTATAAACTTCAACTTCCAAATTAGTTGGATTTACTAAATTATTACCTAATCTCTTAAGAAGGTTATTAGAAATTACACTTTTTACAGCAGAAGCAGTACCACCAGCCACAACCCAATCACAAGATTGTTTGATTGCTTTCAAAGCATCATTTGTCAAATATTGATTTGCAAAATTGTTGAAACCTGCCATGACAGCTCTATTTGTTAATGTTGCTATGTTTAGTATTGTGTTTCTTTCAAAAGCTATAATTTGTGGAAGTGGATCAGTAAGTGTATATACTGTACCAGTTCCTATAGTAACAGTGGTTATTACAGTTGCTCCAGAAGGCAGTGGTGTTGGGAAGTTTACCCATTGCAATGCTGCTGTAAGGTTACTTGCATCAACTCCTGTTTGTGTAAGAAATGTAGGATTAGTTGATATACCATCTAAAATAGGATTAGTTGCATCCGCGGTAGTAACTGAAACATCCGTTGTATTTGCAAAACCGGTACCAGTAACATTTGTTGCAAGCCAACTTAATGCATTATTATTTGCTTTTGCAGCAAATGTTTTTAAGGCAACAAATGGAAGTGGCGCATTTCTGAAGGCTTTCCATGTATTAGCGGTGGATCCAATAGTTTCACTAAGAACAGCTAGGTCGTAAACACCTGCAGGAACTGTACCATTAGCAACAGAAACAGTAACAGTATACCCATTTGCATTTAAATAATTAATAATAATCTGATCGGCTGTGGCATCTACAGCTACAATATACACACAATTTTTCGCGGCAAATGTTGTGCTTACAAAAAGCACACATAAAACTAAAATAGTAAAGAACTTTTTCATAAAATTTAATTTTTAAAATTGTTTTTGAATTGAGAATTATTTCTATTGATACTTATTATTTCCAAGCATTTTCTTTCACATACGCAATAATTTCATCTACATTAGCGTAAGCAATGGCAGTGTATGTATCAGCAGCACCATAATATATGGCTAAGCGACCGGTAGCTCCATCAGCTAACACTCCGGTAGGAAATACCACATTTCCAACATATCCGGCTGTTTCATAAATTTTTTCGGGTGTCATAAGCGGGAACTTACAACGATAAAGCACTTTCGACGGCTTGTTTATGTCCAGCAAAGCAGCTCCCATACTATACACAAAACTGTCGCAGGTATCCGTAACGCCATGATAAAGCAAAAGCCAGCCTTCGGTTGTTTCAATGGGAATTGGTCCCGGACCAATTTTCACCCGTTCCCATTTGCCCGGTCCGCGTGTAAAAACGATGCGGTGTTTTCCCCAATACGTCAGATCGGGACTTTCGCTGTAAAAAATATCACCATAGTTTACTGCCATTCCCTGACCCATTGGGCGACTCAGCATGGCAAATTTTCCATTAATTTTCTTTGGAAATAAAACACCATTTCGATTAAAAGGTAAAAACGCATTTTCCAGTTGATGAAAAGTTTTAAAATCGGTTGTCCAAGCTTGTCCAATAGTAGCTCCGTAATAGGTATTGCACCAGGTGATATAATATTTGTCTTCAATTTTGCATAAGCGTGGATCGTAAGCAATGGTTATCTTTCCCAAAGCCGGGTCGGACGAAATGAAATGAATAGGCTCTTCTTCGATTATCCATTTAATACCATCGGGACTTGTTCCCAAATGTAAATTTGGATCCATCGAAAGAGAATCGACCCGAAAAACGCCGATAAAACCATTCTCCCATGGAATTACACAGCTATTAAATACACTTCTCGCTTTGGACATGGGATGCAAATCGATAATCGGATTTGTACTGTGTCGCCAAACTACTTCTTTGCAATCGGCTGGTTTTGGCTCCCAAGGCATATTGGGCACTGCATCTGCAATCAATGCTGTTTTATTGAAAGCATTATTTTCATTCGTCATTTTTGAAAAATATTTTTTATTATAAGAAATAAATGGAAATCTATAGAGCACAAAATTAGAATTGACGTATTAATTAATGCTTAAATTCTAATTAATAGAGCCTGTAAAATGAAGAAAAGAAAGAAAAATAGTGTCGTCAGACATAATTTCGCATTCTTTTCACATATTTTTCTGAAACTTTGAAACAAATTTAAAGAAAGTAAGCTAAAAAAACTAACTTCCCAGACTAACAATAAACACCAACAGAGCAACAACACTTACGACTGCTAGGCACGAAACAATTACACCAACCCAGTCTTCACGATTCCATTTTCTGAATTCCCAATTCGAATTTGGGAAAATCTTTAGATGATTAAAACGGGTTGGATTGTCGCGTGTTAATGCCATTTCCCGTTCATCATCTTCCAAAGTGCCAACAACCGGTGTAAGCATTTTTCCATAAAACTGATCTAAAAGTTCTTTCTCCTCGGGTTTTGTAAAGAAAGCCACTAACATCAACATCAAGAATGGAATAATGATGCGAAAAAGAAAAGTAAAGGTTTCATTTAACGAATAGGAATTTTGAGATAAATCCCAACCCATGCGGTCTAAGGCAACTAACTCCACTTTCAAATAACCTTTGCCAGTAGTAGTGCCGTTTGAATAATCAATACCTTCGCTCCAGAAAATTGATTTTTTGGGCAATAATACTTTCTTCTCAAATTTTTCACCTGTTTTTAGTACCAATGGTCGCTCGCCAACCGATTTCCCGACAACATTTAACTTATCCCACAAAACAAGTGCATGATTTCGTTGCTGAACATCCATTTCGCGAGCGGTGTAGGTACGGCTTACCGGAATGGGATTTGTGGTTTTGCTTAAATACTCTGAAGAACGCATACCTGGAAGCACCGGCATTCCAAATGGCAATATAACCGTTGCAATAAACATAACTACCATCGATATCCAAGCACCGGCTCCGTTTGATCGACGCCAAAGCATACCGAGCCAAAATGCAGCTGCCAATATACTGTTGAACATCATGGTCATTTTAAAAAGCTCAAACAATCCCTTGGATTGAGTGGCAATGTAAGCCGAAACAATCATATACATGGCACTGAAAATTCGCCCTGCCCAAATGTAATGGTTTTCGGAGCAATTTGGACGGAACGGACGGTACAAATTATTGGTAATTAACGCGGCAGCGGTAAGCATAAATGCAGATTTGGCAGCCATTAATGCGGCAATAAGGCAAGCAATCATTAAACCGACTAGTCCCATATTGAGTGGACCAAGCAAATCACGGGTGGCATGTCCCCAAACATAATCAGGGTCAGAAATTGTACCACCGTAAAGAACCACAGTCATTAGCGCTACCACGCCCCACATGACACTCGAATAGCGTTTGAGCAACATCCCCGATACAAATCCATAGCGAGCTGTATAATCGTCTTTCGCTGAGCCACATGCTGTCATCTGATTTGCCTGAACAGCAGTTGTAATAATGACCATTATCGAAAAACCGGCAATCCAAAACCAAGAAAATTCAATCAAATTCGGCGAACCCCAAATTTCCATAAAGGATGCAGGCAAGACCTTATGCATGGTATGAAAGGAACCAAGTATACCTTCGCTTCCAAACTGTAAATTTATTTTTGCCATCGCAAAGGGAATGAGCAGGATTGAAAGTAGAATAATAAACATGCCTTGTATCAAATCGACCATAAAAGCCGCAGCAAGTCCTCCTATACTGGCATATAACAGGGTAACAAAAGCAACAATAATGATGAGCCAATTCTCGTTCACATACGAATATTCTTTTTTGGGATTCAGTGATTGTAATTCCACTAATCGGCTCTTTTGATCGGCAGATAGTAATGCGAAATCAGCTGTTTCTAACTTTTCCCGTTCAACGGCTTTATAATACTCTGTCCGTTCCACGGCATTAAGCTCAGTAAGTGGTTTTGATGCTATTGCAGATACGGTTTTCGACATGGCTACCAAACCAATAGCTGCAATAAGCACAAAGAAGATGGTTTGACATAAGGCATAAAAGGCTGCCATACGTTTTGAATTATAACGTTCCTCAAAAAAATCGCCCAGCGTAAGTAAACGTAATCGTCGATACCAAATCGAAGTCATCCAGAACACTGGTAAATTTACTAAACCACCTGCTAACATAGCCCAAATTCCCGATGCACCGTTGGAATTAACCATGGTGGTTGTAGTCGTAACATTTTCCACTGAAGTAGCTTGACCGAATGCCGCAAAAGTTTGTATTAATTTTCCAAAACGCCGTCCGGCCATAAAGTAATCTTCTCGATTATTTACTAACCGGGCAGCCCGTATTGCGATATAGACAATCACTATGAAATAAACAATGATAATTGCAATGTCGAGGAAAGTTAAACCCCAAAAGGTGATAGATGTCATGATTCTTCGTAAAATTTATAAGCGGATATTTTTCAATTTCTCCCTTCATTATCTTTGAAATGATTAGGAAGGGAGAAGAAATAATTAAATTTTCATTGTTGTGCTTTAACCCATTGTAATTTTGAGTTCAGAGCTTTTGCTTTTTCGGGATATTGCAAATAAAGGTTTACTTGTTCAAGTGGATCAGTTTTAATATTGTAAAGTTGATATTTTGGTCCGTTTGGCAATTGTTTTTCAAACTTTGGTTCGGTAAATCCACCGGAACCCAAGCCTTCTATGAACTTCCAGTCGCCTTGACGTATACCAAACATACCTGCTGATGAATGAAAAACAACAAAATCACGTGCTGAATTTCCTTTTTTTTGCAACAAAGGCAGAAAGCTATAACTATCTTCCGCTTCGGTTGGTTTGAGTTTATAATTCGTAATATCGGCTACTGTCGAAAAAATATCAATCAAACTAACCGGCTGACTGACAAGCTGATTCTCAAACACATTTTTCCAACTCACAATAAGCGGAATATGATGTCCACCATCGTACACATCCGCCTTTTGACCTCTTCGTCCTTCGTTTGAGTTATGATTCCATTTCTCAATATCCTGTTTGCGCCATGCTCCACCATTATCGCTCGCAAAAATAATCAGCGTATTTTCATAAATTCCAAGTTTTTTAAGCTTAGCAACCACCTGACCTACAACATCATCGGTTTGCGACACAAAATTACCATAATCGCCAACCTGACCTTTTGCTTTAAATTTCGGAGCGGCTACCCAAGGAGTATGTGGCGAAGTTAAAGGCATGTACAAAAAGAATGGTTCTTTTTTTCGTGACTGTTCCTGAATGTAGCTCAAAGACTCTTTTGTAATATCCTGTAAGCATCGTTCTACACGAAACTTCGATTCCATTTCACCAGCTCGCCACCAAACACCACGTCCGTAATAAACTCCATCATTATCGATATAAATTGAGTCATAATCTAACTTTGTGTCACTTTTGCGTAAAGGATATACGTCAGAAATCTGAACAATTTTATGACCAACCAATTTCCCGTTTTTCAGAAACAAATAGGGTGGCATATCCAACGAAGCAGGTAAAATATAGGTATAATCAAAGCCATAATTGTTTGGTCCGTAAGTTACACCTTTCAGATAATCAACATTGCTCGTTTTGGCATACTGACTTTCGGAAACCAAGGGTTTGTTCTCGTCTTTCTTTTGCCACTCAACACCTAAATGCCATTTGCCTATGCAAGCCGTAGTGTATCCTTGTTCTTTTAATGCCGATGCAATTGTTCGGCGTCCTTTTTCAATAACCAGTTTTCCATGACCATTGATTGCACCCGATTTTAAAGGCGAACGAAAGCAATAGCGACCAGTTAGTATACCGTATCTACTCGGAGTACTTACGCCTGCACTCGAAAATGCTTCACTGAATGCAACTCCTTCTTTGCCAAGCAAATCAATATTTGGCGTTTCTGTTTTAGCTGCTTGATTGAAAAACTTCACATCACCAAAACCCATATCATCAGCTAATATAAAAACAATATTGGGTTGTTTTACGATAGTATGAGCCGTCGTCGGATTTAACGAAAGTACTGTTGCTGAAATTAAACCACTCAGCAGTTTCTGTTTATTTTGATACAACATTTTTCAAAGGTATTTGAAATTAAAAATTTGAAAAAGAGATTAGTACTGAACCACCTGTCTCAAAATTGTTAGTGACATATCTTAATTCTTAGTTTTTAAGCGGAATATTTTTTTTAAATAATCCTCATAATAATTTTTACGCCGTAATCCATCAATTAAATTAGTTGTTTATCAGTAATTTGCATGTAGACTTATATTGTCCTGATTCGGCTGAAACAATGTAGACAGATTTTTGCAATATCGTTGAAGTATTTAATTCAATGTGAGATGTATTGGAGTAACTTTTTTGATAAATAGTTTGTCCCATTGTATTAATAATTTTAAACTCAACTTTAGCGGAATTTTCAAAGCCAACCATATCAATTGATAATTTTCCATTTTTCAACGGATTAGGATAAATATTAATTGATTTTCCTTGCGCACCTGACCTCAAATCATTTAAGCCTGTTGGTCCATCGCTAATTGTCAATTCATCAAAATTACCTCCGCTTGATCCGATTGCTGTAAGGGTTATTGTGTTGTTGCCTGCATTTAAGGGTTGACTTGTTGTATAAACTCCCCATGTTGCAAAGCTGCCTGTTACGGGAAATGCTATCGATGCAATTTTATCCACTGCATTTATAGTTAATTTTAATGGTCTACTTCCGGCTGCAAGAGCGTAACGGAACGACAAAGCATACGTGCCGGCTGTGGGAGCATAAACTGTCCATTTAATAAAATCGTTTGAAGGATTTGTAAAATCGGCAAAACCATCGCCGTTATATCCGGGTTGATTATTCACGACAAGAGCTCCGACCAGTTCGGCATCTTCTGCCTGATAAATTAAGTAATTAGGGATGACCGTTATACTCGAAGTTCCTGTCTTTCCTCCATCTTGTGAGCTAGCTGTAATGATGGCTGTTCCACCGCCAACGGCAGTAATTAAACCTGTTGAACTTACCCTGACTATAGAATTATCACTACTTGTCCAATTTATTGTTTTGTTGGTAGCAGTCGTTGGCTCAATCGCAGCTGTCAATTGCTTTGTGATATTAAGATTTAATTTAACAATTTCCGGACTTACTTTTACTCCAGCAACGTTTATTACGCAAGATCCTTCCGGTACTCCACAGCCACAAATTCCCGGAACCGTTTTATTAGGGTCGTCAGGGCATAAATCAATTACATCGGTTGAAGTAATTCCAACCTGAGTAGTGCTATTTGCTCCTAAGTCAAGTGTTGCATCTACAATATGAAATAAAGTACCGTCAAATTCCTGAACTTTCGTACCGTTTGTAAGGCTATAATTATATCCTTTCGGTACAACAAAACGAACTTTCGCACCTGTAAAAGGAAAATTGAATTTATTTATAATGGTTGCCGAATTTGACGTACTTGTTCCATCATTTACTGTTGAATAAGTGAGTTTTAGATTAGGAATCCAAGTGCTTGGAGTATCTATGTTTCCACCGAAAAGGACATCAGCTGACCCAGTAGTGCCTGATGGCGTTGTAAATTTTCCAGTTGTATTATTGACTTTAAATAAATCGAATGCAAAGTGATTGCAAATTGAAGCTGCAACATATGCAATAGTGTCACTACCTGTTGTAAATGGATATGGATTACCTGTATAGATATTATGTTTGTCTCCGGCAAGTACCAAACTCAGTTTTGTGTCAGCATCGATAAAACTATGCATTTTATTGTAACAATGTGCTGATGATACAAAAAAATTACCGCCTGAGCCGGTGCTATGAAGCCATGCAAGCGCATCAGTAATTTCATATTGATGAACACCCGAGTTGGTTTCTGATACAGCCCAAGCATTATTAAGATTCATAAAACGACCCTTGCCATATTTAAAGCTATGGTTTTGTAATCCCCAATAATCATTAACGAAATCAGCATTTTCTTGTACAGTACCTTGTGTATAATCATTTGCATTTAAACCTTCATGATCACCAGGCACTATGAACGTTGCAGCACTTGCTTGTGCCATTCCTTTTGTGTTAATAGTACTATTGCCCAGAAAATAATATCCTTCACGTTCCGGATGATTTCTCACATTATACATGTTATCGCCTGTTTCAATAATGATTTGAGCATCTATAATATTGGCAATATCAATCATTGCAGATTTTCGTTGAAGCAAAACATCAGTATCATAACCACTCTGATAGAGATGTCCATCAGAAATATGCATTATATAATAGTCAGTTTTATAGTCAGTTACAACTTTAACGCCACCATAAGAAGTAACTGCTCCCGATGAAGTATTTAAAACAAGGTCATAGCGATCGGAAGGAATGCCTGCCGGAACGGTAACAGTGATTTTATTATTGTAAGTATTTCCTGATAATGTATCATAAACCCAATTGCCAGTAACGGTACTCATTGTTATGCTTACTGTATTATAAAGACCTTTGAGTTCAATTGAGTTCACAGTTTGTCCTGAGCTAGCATTAAACCATACTTCAAAATTATCACCACTTTTTACAATGGCAGTTGTTGCACGCCAAGGATAAACAATGTTTCCGGCAATTGCTGAGAAACTGATTGCTAAAAAGAAAATTGGAAGTAAAAGTGTTTTTTTCATAATGATAATTTTGGAAGGGGAATGAAATGTATATTGAAATTGCAATAGTCTCGATATTTATAATCTTGAAACATTTGTTTATATTAAAAAAAAATAAATCATAAACAACCAATAAAACGGAAATAAAATTGTCATCCACTTTATTGGTTTTTATTTAAAACTAATTCACGACATTTTTTTAACACTTTTGCATTACCAGATTCGAGAAATAAACTTTTAACTGATTCGTTCAGCTTTCTCGATAGGTTTAATTCCGTATGTGATTTATTTATTAATAGCTCTTGATAAATCGTTTGTCCCATAAGATTTATTATCTTAAATATAACGTTATTCACATCTTCAAAACCAGCAATTTCCACCGACAATTTACCATGATTAAATGATTATTGATCTATTTCTAAATTGTCAAATTATTTTACGGCTTAAATCTCTTCCCCCTACCTCACCACCCTTCGGACACCAAATGCAACCGGAGAAAGGGATAAAGCAGTGTGATAATGTGATCTAGGCCATTTCTACAACTCTTAAATCCCACTTCTTTGGAGAGGAATTTAAGAGGTTGAACGGAATGAAATAAATTATTAGTTATTATTTACTACTTATAATAAATGATAACGATAAATCAATTACTATTTATTGTATCCTGGGTTTTGCTCCATTTTTGCACCAATATTTAAATCAATTTGCTTTTGTGGAATTGGGAACAAAACATTATAGTCCTGAATATTACATGCAGGGAAAACCGGATTGTTGCAATATTTTCTAACTCTTTCAAGCAATTTACCTGTGCGACGCAAAGTAATATGTCTCCATTCTTCACCGTAAAGTTCTCTGGCGCGCTCATCTAATAAGTAATCGATATCAACTTTCGATTCGTCTACAGGAGTTGCATTTGCTCTACTTCTAATTTCGTTGATATCAGCAGCGGCCATATCATTTTTTCTTAGCCCTATATAGGCTTCGGCTCTTAAAAGAATTGTTTCTGCCAATCGAATGGCATATACATCCTTGTGAGTCCATCCACCTCCCGAACGATTTGGTTCAACAAAATGATTCAATGGATCAGAATTTTTCAAGAAATAGGGGTAAATGTACTGACATGTATCTGTCAAAGCATTACGACTGCCTGAAGGATAACGCGAAAAGTCAATTTTCTTTTTATTATAAGTTGACGTTGGACTGTCATAATAGAAATTACGTTTAATGTGATGTTCAGCATTTCTTATATCGTTATTCCAATCACTTTGCCACATAGTGTAGGCAGCAAAATTTGTTGGCCTAATCCATGATACCGGACGACCTAAACTGTCCGATAATCCGGTATATTTTCCTGCGTATAATTCACCTCTAAATGCAATTTTTCCATCGGGAGTATTACCCATTCTGTAATATGCAGGCCCCCAGGCACGATCACCCGGATATTGACCACCACCTGTAATGATAGGTTCAAACTGAATAACCCATATAGCCTCTTTGTTCGAAGGAATATTTTGATTTCCATAAGCAAAAAGATCTAATAGAACATCACCTGTTCCAAACACATCACGGGTTGTCCCAAAACGTTGCTTCATAAGAGAATATCCACTATTTTCAATTACAACAGTAGCAGCATCTACGGCCAGTTGAAATTTTCCTTGGGAGATGTAACATTCAGTTAAATAATGACCTGCAGCACCTTTAGTGATTCTGCCCGGGGCTTCCTCGCTTCCACGAGTTGGCAAATTTGTTACCCCAAACTTCAGATCTTCTTCCATTAATTTGTAAATCTCAGATTTTGGAGCTCTTACATAATCTGTTTTAGCCGTTTTTGTAGGTTCGGTTACTAATGGGACATCACCATACAGAGTAACTAACATACGATACGCATAAGCTCTGAAAAATAAAGCCTCAGCTAAGAAAGCATTTTTTTGAGTTTCGTTTAACCAGATAGTTGGATCGGACACTTTAATTCTGTCAATTAAAACATTAGAACGTTGAATTAAGAGGTAGTTTCTATCCCAAAACGCATCGAATACAGGATTTTGAGGTGTCATTTCAGTCTGATAATTTGCCAGTTTGACATTTCCCCCGGGATTTTCGCCATGAAAAGCAATATCCGTTCCATTAGCATATAATATTGGATATTGTTCATCGCCAGAGTACCAAAACTCACGAACACTAGCATGTAGGCCATTGATGCCTTGTCGAATTCCGGGTACAGTATTGTATGCATTTTCCGGAGCAAGAAAATCGACAGGAGTTTCTTTAAGCACATCTTCTGAGCATGCAGTTGCTATTAACAAAAACATAATTCCCGAAAAGAGAAATTTTGTTGTATACTTAAATATATATTTCATGTGATTATTTTTTTAATAGTAATAATATAAATAATGATAAGAAACTAATTGTTAAAGAGTTATTTTAAATCCAGCAGTAATATTTCGCATTAATGGTGTGTTGCTTAATCCAATTTCAGGATCCCAACCCGACCATTTGGTCCATGTATATAAGTTTTTACCTGACACAAAAAACTGACAAGATTCTATGTTAATACCTTTTAGAATTTTTTGATTTAAGCTGTAGCTTAGTGAAATATCCTGCAATCTCACAAAACTTCTACTTTCATAAACACCACCATGTACAACAGGTGTATTGTATATACCTGTAGCATTTGTGACCCCGTTATCTGGCGTCCAATAAGGTCTTACTGCCGAAGAATTTACTCTGTACACATTATCTGAATTCCATTGAGTGTTGACAACTGACGCATTATCGTCTATAAAATAACCATTACCACCTTGTATAGAATTTAGCAGAAACGAAAGAGAAAAATCATTGTAAGCAAATGAATTGCCGATGCTAAATCTATAATTTGGTGATTTATTTCCAATAATCTTCCTATCATTGTTTGGTTCGATAATACCGTCATTGTTTTGATCGACATACTTAATTTGTCCAGGATACCAGTTGGCTAAAGTTTTACCAGCGTAAAGTTCATCTTCTGTCCAAAGACCACCTGCTGTTTCGTAATCATAGATAGCGTTTATTGATTCGCCCACAAACCAGGAATTTCCAAGGTCATTGTCGTTTTCGCCTCCGTAAAGTTTGGTTATCTTGTCGCGGTTTAACGAGAAGTTGAAGTTTGTAGTCCAATTAAATTTCCCTTTAAAGTTAACGGTATTCAAGTTTATCTCAATACCTTTATTTTCAATACCTCCAATGTTTGCCCATACACTACTATACCCTGTCGTAGGAGGTAACGCTCTTTGAACTAAAACATTGCTAGTATTAGCTTTATAAATATCAATAGAGCCTGATATTCGTTGATTTAAAAAACCATAATCTAACCCTACATTGAAAGAAGCTGTTGACTCCCAACCAAGATCAGAATTCCCAAGAGTGCCCGGGTATACTCCTATTGTTGTATTTGCTCCGTAAACATATGCTGTTGTGCTCATTCGAGAGAAACTTGAATAACGTCCGATACCCTGATTCCCGTTTAATCCATATGAGGTTCTGAGCTTTAAGTATAACCATTCGATGTCTTTTAAGAAAGATTCTTCAGTAGCAACCCAACCCAATGAAACAGACGGAAATGTGGCAAATTTATTATTTTCACCAAAACCTGAGAACCCATCTCTGCGAACCGTTCCTGTAATCATATATTTATTTTTATAACTATAATTAGCACGAGCCATATATGATATACTATTTTCTTCCCAGCCTGTGGATGCTACAGTAGCTACAGTGCCCAGTCCCATATTGTTAAACCCGAGAATTGGATTATCAAATCCCTCAGCATTTAAAACTGAACCTTGTCCTAGGCCATTTTCCCGGCTATAAAGCAAGGTCGCATTTACCTTATGGTTCCCAAATGAATTTAAATAGCTAACAATATTATTTACAATCGAATTTGTTTGCTCATAATGTTTTTTATTAGCCTGTCCTTTGTTACTTTTACCGGCTGGTGTATTTACTGGATAAAAAGTGCTGTTGATACTTGTAGAATAATTGTTAGAATAATTTAACTCATATGTCAACCCTTTTACCCACGGAACAGTCACTTTTGCCACACCCACCATAAATAAATCGTTTCTTGTATTATTATTGTCAACATAAAGGTTGTTCAGAGGGTAGGGCATATATGTTTCACCGGTAAGAAACATATCATAATTCGGTGAACCAATCATATTGTTAGCTAGCGGACTCGCAGCTCTTGCACCAGCAGTGATTCCACTGCCAAGTTCTGCTTCCAGGCCTGAATAATCACGATGAGTATACGATGTATTTAAACCGACAGTAAGCCAATTTGCAATTTTACTTTCAATATTACTGTGAACCGTAAATCTTGAAAACTGGTCGTTCAGTTGAATACCCTGCTCGTTTGCGTATGAACCTGAAATAAAATAATTGCTTCGATCAGTTTTTCCCGAGAAATTTAAATTGTAGTTTTGAATCGGGGCTGTCCTTAAAACTTCATCAACCCAGTTAATCTCATTTCCAGCAAGATAATTATCTCTCTCTTCTTGAGTTCTTAATTTAGCTGCTACAATGTTACGGTCAGTAATATCTGGTCTCACTGGTTTTCCATTGGCACTGGTCGGTTTTGTTTTATACCAACTGTATAAGCTTTGTTGATAATAAAAATCGACCATTCTGACAGCATATTGCTCGGCATCCATCACTTTCATTGGATTATTGGTCATATCCTGATAACCATACGACATATTAAAAGAAATTGAAGGTTTATCTGATTTCCCTTTTTTAGTAGTTATTAATACTACGCCATTGGCCGATCTCGATCCGTATACAGCAGCTGCACTTGCATCTTTAAGTATGTCAACTGATTCGACATCACTAATATTGATATTGGAGATGTCTCCATTGTAAATGATTCCATCTAAAACTATTAGTGGTTTGTCACTGGCCGAAAGCGAGGTAGCACCTCTTATCGAAAGATTTGGTTCGCTACCTGCAAGTCCGGCTGCTTGAACATTCACACCCGCAGTAGCTCCAGATAATGCTTGTAAAAGATTGTTTGTTGTTAGAGAAGCTTTATCTCCAATTACTGTTCTGGCTACCGAGCCTGTTAAGTCGCTCTTTTTCATTGTTCCATAACCAACAACTACCACTTCGTCAATTTGTTTAACATTCTCAGATAATGTTACATCAATTTTAGTTTGGTTCGTTACTATCACTTCCTTTGATATAAAACCAATAAAAGAAAATACTAATGTGGAATTTTGAGGAACATTGGAAATAGAAAATTCACCTTCCATATCAGTCAAAGTACCCATTGCTGTGCCTTTTATAACAATAGAAGCACCAGGGAGACTTTCTCCTGTTTGAGAGACTACTCTCCCTTTTAAAATCTTGGATGTTTCTGTTGCTGCATTTTGAGCTGAAATTAGCAGACCTGACATTATAAACAGAAAACTAAGTAGAATTTTGCTTGGGGTTTTGATAAAACAAAACCTCCAATTTTTTTTTGTTGGATGATTTTTTTTCATGAAGATAATTTTTGTATTGGATAATTTAAGAGTTAATAATCAATGACAAAATTATTTTTAAGTGATTAATTAATGATTAATTTATAATTAAATCAAACATTATTATTGAAATAATTAGGAAAAACATCAATACATATATTAGAAATGATCATTTGTGCATTTCAAGAATGAGTATTATTAAAAACGCAGATTAAAAGATATCTTTGATTTGTTTTTATTGTATAATTAATAAAACCGAAACAACCAATAAAGCGGAAACCTTATTTTGACATCCACTTTATTGGTTATTATTTAAAACTAATTTACAATCAATTTATTTACAACTTTTGTTTCACCTGACTCTATAGAAATAATGTATATTGATTTTTTCAATATTCCTGATAAGTCTAACTGCATATGAGTTGTATTATTTGTTTTTGGTTGATATACAGTTTGTCCACTCAAATTACTAATTTTCACAAAGGCATTATTCTTGTCTAAACCGGTTAAATCTATTGATAATATTTTCTGATTTAACGGATTTGGATAAATATTGACAGATTTGCCAGCTTGATCAAATACCAGGTTTTCTTCAGTGTTTGTTCTTTTTACATATTGTGGTAAATTAGGACCGACCTGAATGGCATCGATTCTCGTTGTTATACTTGCCGATTTAGAATTATAAATACGAAACCAGTTTATTGCACTTAAATTGGGACTTCCAATTTGATTTGCATCAGCAGTATTTAAGCTAATAAGATTCCAACCATTAATTAAGCCACTCAAACTCCAGTTGTACTCATTAGAGTCGGCAGCACCACCACTACTTAGTTCAACCTGATTTGATCCGCATTTAGTAGCATCTGACACATAATACCAGAATTTCAAAACTCCGTTAGCGGCTGAAGCACCTGAATTATAAGCAGGTGAAAAGACCTTCTTAAATTCATCAGTACCACTTCCAACCATTTGGATACAATTTGTTCCCTGTATTTTATCAGTACTATTAAGGGAAAGTGTATTTGAACCTGACGTATTCCAACCTGTAATTGCATCGCAGTCATCAAGGTAGGCTGACATAGGCGTTACAAATAACTCGTCTATATTCCCTCCATTACTTCCAATGGTTGTTAGCTTAATTGTATTATTTCCTGAAACTAAAGTTTGTTTGGTTGTTATCGTTTGCCAAGTAGACCAGGAACCTGTAACAGGGAAATCAAATGAGGCTACTTTTACAGTCCCATTTACTTTTAATTCAAGTGGGCGACTACCCGAAAGTAGAGAGTACCTAAAAGTCAAATCGTAACTGCCGGCAGAACCTACGTTAACAGTCCATTGAATGTAGTCGGCAGATGCATTTACAAAGTCGGCAAAACCAGTACCGTGGTAACCAGTCTGGTTAGTTTCAATGATGGCACCACTCAATGTGGCATTTTCCGCCTGAAGAGTTTGAATTCCATTTGAAGCAGCGGTGACTGTCATAACAGAAGTGTCTGTTTTTCCGCCATCTTGTGTCGTAACCGTAATTGTAGCAGCTCCTGCTGCAACTGCTGTTACAAGTCCGCTTGAATTTACAGTAGCAACCGAAGTATTATTTGAAGAATAAGTTACGGTTTTATTTGTTGCATCCGTTGGAGAAACTGTTGCTGTCAATTGTTGTGTATTGCCTAATGCTATAGTTGCGGTAGCTGGAGTTAATGTAACTCCGGTAACAGCTATTGTTCCAACCACTCTTAAAAAATAATTAATATCGGGAGTGCCGGAAACAATAGTTAATCGTACAGTATGTAAGCTATTGCTTCCAGTGCTATAAGTCCCAGCATCAATAGTTGTCCATGCTCCACTTGTTGAAGGCAAACTAATTGTAGACAAGAAAGTACCATCTACCGAAAATTTAACTGATGCAGATGCTGTTGATTTATATCTTAATTGAAATTTTGTACTCTTAAGAAGTGGCAATTCTTTCCACTCCATCCATTCGTTGGTTTGCGTTCCTGTTACATTCCATCCGCCATTTGTATCAGAGCATTTAACTACATCAAGATTCCCCTGATAAAGAAATGCACCTCCGCTATTTCCTGTTGTTAAGTCTGAATTACTATCACAAGCTTCAACTTCCACTTTTAAGCTACTAGGATAAGGGTTGCTGGTATACCGCCTTAACACGTTGAGGCGTTGATTGGCGTAATTATAATAGGTTAGGTCTGTACTGCGCCATAAAGCGGCATTTTCAGCGGCATCGGTAAACCCTTCAACCAACGTTACTCTTGCGCCAGCACCTACCGTATTGTCCAAACTCGTTCTAAGTCTTTTGCTCATGTCGTTAGTTCCCATACCAGGATCTATAAAATCACTTTCATTACTTTCACGAATGCCCGGACAAAGTGCACCGTATGTTTTCCCGTTCCATGTTTCAAGTGTATACGGTATTTGTCCGCCAGACGAAAACCAACCATGCACGCCATCCACGGTTAAAGTACTTAAAGTATTATCGTTATCTAACCAATCTTTATCAACTATACAGTATGGTTTAAAACCGTAAGTAGCCTGACATTGATCTTTGATATACTGGAGTATATTAGATAGATTACCTTGCAAATTTGTCATCCATGCTGGTTTTGCTGACCAAAAAAAGATAACCATTCTGCCATCAATTTTGTATCGTTTTGCGTCTGGTATGTTTCCAATGGCCTGTTTCAAGTTGTAATCCCAAATATACTTATAGTTAGCAGTTTTGGAACAATCGAATTTAGGTGAACCGGTAGAATAACTCGCGCCTCCTGATTCATTCCAATTCTTACTACCTGTCCATGAATTTGGACAATCATCGAAAATTGCTAATTTAAAATTGCAGCCCCTTGCATTCATTGCATCAACCATTTTTGGAATATGTTTTGGGTTGCCATTTGCTCTATCCGGTGCCAATGGTTGGTTACCCCGGCTGAGTAAAGCAATAAAATCTACTCCAGAATAATCAATCTCTTCAGCCATATTTTCCCACCATTGAGTGGTTACCGGCCAAAGAGTACCGTCTGGAAGTTTCTCTTTAGCAATAGATTGGTTATACGCGTAAGAATGCCCTCCGTACATTTCATTGTAATGCCAACAAAATGTGGCACCTACGTCCTGAGATTTAGCTATTGGGATAGCTGTAAAAAAACTGCTAATTACTAAAGTAATTACTAAAAACGTTTTGTTCATGAAACATGATTTTTTTAAAGTGAATTAATATTAATAGAAACTTGATTTGTTTGAATATCCATAAAAAACCGAAGTGATTATGATAGTAAACAATGATAAACTATTAAAATATTAAGTAAGGTTAACTTTGAAATTTTTCTCAATATACTGTAATGGGGTTATTAAAAGCACCATTTATGTATAATCAAAATGAAACTATTTATCGAACATGTTTGAAGTCCCAATTTTCATTACAGTTGTACTATTTGCTTGTAAATCAATATTTACATCAACAATATGAAACTTATCTCCATCAAATGATTGTTCAATACTTCCTTTTGAAATGAAATACTTTTTTCCTAATGGAAGAACGAAACGCACTTTTGCTCCTTCTATTGGAAAATCGAATTTATTAATGATTGTAGTCCTATTCGTTGCACTTGTACCATCGTTTACGTTGGAATATGTAAGGGTAAGTTTTGGTTTGTATAAATCTGTTGAATCCTTTTCAGTTGGATTTTCTACATATACCACCTGTGCAGTAGAACTGCCAACAGGCGCATAACTTCCTGTTTTTGCATCTACTCTGTATAAATTAAATTCCATATGATCCCTAACGGAATTTACAATATATTGAATGGGTTTATTGTTTAACGGTGCTGGATTTTGGTTTGCGATGTTATGATTATGTCCTATCATCACAAAGTTCAGATTTACAATACTGTCAAATGCTGTCAATTCCTGATTTTTGATATGAGCTGCACAAACTCGTAGGTTTCCGTTTCCCATTTTTTGAAGCCATAAACTTGCGTCTGTAATTTGTTGAACCGGATTAAAACCATCCCATGCATCATTTATAACCATGTAACGACCTTTGCCATATTTGAAATTATAAGCCTGAAGTCCCCACCAATTATTCCACCAATTCGATTTTTCTTTATAAAAGCCTTTCCCTTCCAATTTGTCAAAATCATAATCGTGGTTTCCTGCAACCGTAAATGTAGCAGCGTTCAAGTTGTTTAGTCCTTTTAGACCAAGCTGTTTGTTGCCACTAAATAGTTGGTTCATTTTATCTTCAGTTGGTCGATAAAGATTGTCGCCGGTATTGTAAACCAACTCGGGGTTAATGATATTAGCTATGTCAATAATGGTTGAAAGCCGTTGCAAAACAGTTTCTGAGCCATGTTGAAAAGCATGTACATCTGAAAAATGCAAAATATAATAATTTGATTTGTATTCTTTAATGACTTTCACAGCGGCCAAAGAAGTATCTCGTCCAGCAGAAGTATTCAAAACAATATCATAGCGATCGGCAGGCGTAGTGGCTGGCACAGTAACTTTTATTCTTGTGTTATAGATGTTCTGTGAAGTAACATCATAAACCCAACTTCCTTTTTCTATACTTTTAGTTGTTGAAACTGTGTTGTAGAGTCCTTTTAGAATAACGGAGTTTACAGTTTGTGCTGCATCTGCATTGAACCAAACTTCAAAACTTTCACCAGCTTTTACAATAGCAGTTGTTGCACGCCACGGATAAATAATTTTACCGCACCAAGCAATGTTTGTAAAACTGAATAATAAAAGAAAAATAAGGGTGTATTTTTTCATCATGGATATTAAATAGATTATATGCTAATGGTTAACTTGTATTTCGTTGCCAAAAGTAAAGGCAGGGTATTAATTTCAACTTAATTAATGCTTAATACAGATGAGGGTTTTCATAAAAAAATGGCAATAATTGAAAGTTTTTTTCAAATATTGCCATTTATGGAATTACTTTTATCGAAATGAATTTCAACTTAATGAATTCAGTAAAAAAAGAGTTTTAGTTTTCTAGTTCAGCATTACTTTTTTAGTATTAATGTTGCCATTAATATTGACCATTACTAAATAAACTCCCGAAGTAAGTGATTTATTGATAGTAGTAACTGAACCATTGATCGGACTGTTAAACATAACCTGACCAACCATATTGCAGATGGTAATTGAACCATTAGCAGTTGTAGCATCTGCATTTGTTACAATTATCTGATTGTTTGCATTTTTGTAAACCTTAATTAAATTGTTTACCGTGTTTTTTAAACCTGAAACTGTTGCAAATTCGTAAGCTCCTGCCGAGCAATTTACTGCAGGGCGAGTGCGTCCTATTTGGTCGGTAGTTACAGCTGGAGTTAATGATGACAAGTAAGTTGCATCTCCATAATTTATGGCTGGTGAACCGCTAATTAAAGGAAAATAGTTTTTAATAGTATTGAACACGCCTAATTTAGCCACATACGAGTTGGCAACACTTCCGTTTACAACGGCTGCATAGTTGCTCGTGTTGGTTGGAAACTGTGTGCTGAAATCAGTATTATTACAGCTACCAATAATCGATTTGTCAATTACCAACGTTGTTCCAGCAACATAAGAAGGTGTGGCATCAACATTATCTTCCATTTTTAAGTCGGCATAGTCAGCTACACTTGAAGGATCTGCATCTACGGCAGTATTGTTTTCTAAAATACTATTTAAAATTTTACGGGTAGAATTTACAGTTAGATTTTTAAAACAAACACCTGCTCCAGCAATACCAGTAGTACCACTTACTTTATTAGCACTTATTGTGCAGTTGATAAGATTAAATTTCGAATTTGTCAATAATGATGATACAAAAATGCCACCTCCGCTCGTTCCACCTACAGAATTTTGGGTGAAAGTTGAGTTAATAAACGAAATATCCAGAGTTGAGCCTCCAGATTTATTATCAATATATGCTGCTCCTCCTACACCTGTAACGGCAGTATTGCCAACAAAAGCACAATTTGTAAATTTCGCTGTAGCTGTTGATGCGTTAAGTTCATTGGCACTGAATGCGCCACCATTTGCGGCTTTATTATTTTTGAACAAAGTGTTTTTAACATCCAAACTCAAAACCGGATTGGTTGTAGCAATCAGTGCTATTGCAATCGCACCTCCAAGAGATGTGGTTGATGATGAAATATCATTATCTTCAAAAACACAACTATCTATTGAAACTGTCCCTCTTTCAGTGTAAAGGGCTGCTCCTTTGCTGGCCATATTTCCTGCAAAACGACAAGATGTAAAAGAAACAGTTCCAGGAAGAACACAAACTGCTCCACCCGGTTTTAAATCTTTAGATGCATTATTTATAAACTCGCAATTATTAAAATTAGCCCCCAGAGTTTCAGCTGAAAGTCTCAGGTAAACAGCTCCACCGCCCGAATTATCGGCAGTTTTACCATTTTTAAAAGTCAGATTTTTGTAATTAATTACTGCTGTACCAGCACTATGATCGTGACGAATAATACAGCTTGTATTGTTACCATCAAATCCGCAAGTAACTTTATCGTCACCAACAATGCTTATTGAGCGTGTATGAGGAATAATACCCATGGTGCCATTTACAGTATTCCAAGTGGTATAAGTAACTCCGTTTACTGTAAGAACTTTTGCTGTGTTTAGTCCGGTAATATCAATATCTCCACGCGCTCCAGTAGTTTTTGGTTCATCATTTATATTAATCATGTTCATCACATGAATTATATCACCTTCAAGTGATATTGTAAATGCTCTCGATAATGTTTTTACCGGTGTTCCTGCACTAAAACCATCGTTGGTATCACTACCTGAGTTCGATAAATAAATATCGGCTGCATAAGTCATTGAGATAGATCCACACAAAAGGAGTGTGAATGCTGCTTTTAAAAAGAATTTGTGTTTCATAATGATTCCTTTTTTAGTTGTTTTGTATACTAGGTATGTACTGAGTGATCTTTATTGACTATAAATTAGTTCAGATTTAAAATCAATAATTATTAAATCCTACTACAATTTTACTTTATATGCTTTTCCTCCGATTTTTACAATATACAAAGTATTAGTCGGTAAATTAAATGTTTGATTTATACCCATAGAATCAACCATCGATATTTTAGAACCGGCTAAACTGTAAACTGTAGCAGCCAAACCTTCAGCACCTAAAATATTGATTTTGCCATTCGAACCAAATACTCTTACATTGTTTTCACTATTTGTGTCAATTCCTGCAGGTTCATTCGTATCATCTATACTGATATTATCAAAAAGAAGTCGACTAGTAGAACCAGTTGCTGCCGATACCCTCACTCTTACTTGAAGCGCTGCCACACCATGCGCATCGGAGGGCAATTCGCGAGCGGTAAAACCTTCAGATGCAAAATTGTTAGATGCTCCCGATACTGTTGTCAAAGGCAATGAACTACCTACTTGTATCCATGTACTTCCGCCATCGATACTGTATTCCATTACAACAGTATAAACATTTGCAGCATTCGAACCCACAGCCCAGGTAACAAACACCTTTGATAATCCAACGGTCGAGATGCCACTAATGGTTCCAGTACTTTCAACCGGAGTGGTATCGAATCGCACATATCCCGGGGTACTTGGATCAGCCCAAATTTTCGATGGAGTTAAAACAGCTGTACTTGCCTGAGTGCCTAAATCTGCTTGAAGAGGATCTAAAGTCTTGCTATGCGCAGAGCCGGAGCCGGTCCATAAATGAAAATCCCAGCCGGCTAATTGTGTTGCCGAAACAGAATTAAAACCCTATAAAATTAAAGTCAGTGCCAATAAGGCGTTAAAAATGTAATTTTTTTTCATTTGATTTAAATTTAAATAATTAATAAATAGTGTTGAAAAACGAAAGCTACTCAACGTCCTAAAATTACATTTAATTAGAGTGTTGAGTAGCAGTTTTTTGTTATAAAATTATTTTTGTTGAACTTGTTTTCCCATCAATGCTAATCATTACCAAATAAACTCCCGAAGTGAATGATTTATTAAGAGTAGTAGAAGAAGCATTTAAAGTCATATTTACAACTCGTTGACCTATTGTATTGCAAACAGTAATTGTTCCTGCTTTTTGGGATGCATTAATCACAACAATCTGATTGTTAGAATTCTTATAAATGCTAATAGAATTTTTTAATGCATTATCAAATCCGGTAGCTATAGTTGGAGTTGCACTGTTACTTGCTACACTTTCTGCTCCATCGCCATTGGCATTTACTGCTTTGATTTTTACGGTGTAGGCAATATCGTTTGTTAATCCTGTAATGAGTATCGGACCAGCCGTTACAATAGGATTACAAGCAGTATAAGTAACACCATTATCAGTTGAGTATTTATAATTGCTAACAGCCGAACCACCGGTAGCAGCACTTTTAAAAGCAACCGAAACCTGACCATCGCCTGCAGTAGCTACAAGAGCTGTAGGGGCATCTGGAGTGGTTGTTGTCACTGGAGTGGCTTCAACAGATCCGGCATAATTGTTAGCTCCTACTGTACGTGTATTGCCTAACTGGTCGGTTATACTATAGCTAGAAAGTAATGACGAATTTCCATAATCAATTGCAGCTGAACCAACATATAGAGAATATGAGTTATTGGTAGCATTGAATGGTGTTAAATTAGCTTTAAAATTGTTTGTAGTGGAAGTGTTTGTCAGATAATTGAAATAATTTGGAGTTGGATAACAGGCTGTTGGTACAGTTGTAGAACTAGCATAACGACCAATAATTGAATTATTTATCATTAATGAAGGTACACCGCCTGTTGAAGGAGGTACGATTGGAGCTACATTCGCAATACACAAATCACTGTAAGCACCGCCTGTAGCTGTATTCCCTTCAAGAATTGAGTTGTAAATATTTAATCTACCAAGAAAATTACCAGTATTTGACAACACATATACACCAGCACTTTGACTTACAGCACCTATTGTAGTATTTTCGCTAAAGGTAGAATTTATAATATTGACAATTGAATTTGCACCTGACTTAACCATGTTCACAGTTCCTCCAGTACCTGAATTTAACACTTGATTTTTTGCAAATGTACAATTGATTATAGATACTGTGGTGTTTTCAGTATTAGTCCGTAAATATAAGGCGGAACCTCCAGTTGTAGAAACATTATTCGCTTTATTCGAAATAAACGAACAACCTTCAAATATTAAAGCCGATGAGGCAGCCATAACATTTACATATATAGCTCCTGCCTTATCCGAAGCATTATTGGAAAATAGACAATTTGTAAATGATGTACTGTTTGCATTTGTACCACCGATATAAATTGCGCCTCCTGTAATAGCATTATATCCAATAGCCGAATTTCCATCGAATATCACATTCTCAGCTACAATATTTCCTGTTGTCATAGAAATGGCACCACCACCGGCGGCAAGAGTAGTAGATTGAGCAACTCCATTTGCAAGTTTCAAGTTCTTTAATGTAAGCGTTCTGGCTGCATTGGTTATCTGAAAGAAACGAGTAGTATTACTACCATTCGTGCCTAGGAAACCATCACTTTCAGGAGATGTACCTTGTAGAGTAATGTTTTTACTAACTATAATGCCTGCCAAATTACCAGTTGTTGTTCCAGTATTAGTTGTAGTATTGGCAGGGTCGAGCGTAAAATCAATCATTCCCGATACATGAATAACATCGCCATCAGCGGCTGCATTTTGTGCCTTGCTGAAAGAAGCCCATGGAGTTCCTACAGAACCATCTCCGGTATCGTCATTACCTGCTGAAGAAATGTAAAAATCCGCTGCGTAACTCAATGAAAAGAAACTGCAAAGTAGTAGTGTGAATACTGCTTTAAAAAAGTAATTTTTTTGCATACTGTTTTTAGTATTAAATTGGTTATTAATAATTATAATTTTGGACAAAGATATAAGTGGACGCTTAATTTGGACTTAAAAAATGATTAATTTAGATATCTTTTGAAATTAAAATGGACAATAATCAAAGAAAATTTTGATTATTGTCCATTTTATATGCATTTACTGAAAATTTCTTGTGCTTGTACGAATTAATTTCTTTTTTTCATAGTTGTACTGATTTTTTTAGCATCTCAACTTTTCCTTCGTCGGAAATTTGTTTCTCAAATTTGGCAGAATAACTCATGAGTCGACAGGCGTGTTTACGGTTAATTTTTCATCTATTCTGTTGATTCAAAATGAAATAATTACCCGAAGAAGTACATAAATTGTGAGCTTATCTTACCAATTATCCGTTCTAAAAGGAGCCACAGGAATACCGGACAAACCAAAAATACTGGGCTCACAATAGTTTTTATAGGCATATCTCACCGCAACCGGATCAGGCACTTTATCGCTCGAGACGGCAAGTCGGGTTGTTGATGTTTCAATCTCGGCTTTTGCCGGATAAAAAACCTGATCTGCTCCTGCAATTTCAAATCCCTTCAAATCAGTCCACATGGGAGAAATACCCCGATCGGCATTTTTGAAATTGATGTATATTTTTTGCTCTTTTTTCTCCATCGATTTATAAATCGGCGTGGCATATTCAAAACCTTTCAATTTATAAGTTGCACCTAAAGCCCACAATGCCAATCTATTTCCAATTGTCTCTTTATCAATAGGATGAATAAAATTTATATGTCCATTATCCAAAGTTGATACCATTCCTGAATTGGGTATGTCCGCCAGATTCTGAGTTTGTACTTCGCGTAAACGAGCAGCAGAAGTACTGTCAACACCTTCGTATTTAAAAGGCGCTATTTGTACAAAATAAAATGGAAATTCTCCAATATTCCATCTAGCACGCAAATCGCTTACAAATGCAGGCATCAACTTTGCATATAAATCAGCATTTTTGCGATTACTTTCGCCCTGATACCACAAAAAACCCTTTATTGTAAAATTAGTTAATGGTGCAATTTTAGCATTATACAAAACACAAGGCGTATTCGTTGGATTTTTAACGTCAACATTGTTGTCTAAAACGGAGAGATTAATTTCCTTAAAGGGTTCAATGGATTCTCTGCTCATCCAGGCTTCGACTATCGAGCCTCCTAACGAAGAGACTATGATTCCCACCGGAACATTCAAAACTTCCTGAACATAACGTGCAAAATAATAAGCTGCAGCACTTGTAGTCGACACGTTTTCAGAACTATTCACCAACCATTGTCCTTTGCAGTCTGTTTGCACTTGTTTGCTGAACTGTCGTATTCTTTTACCGGCTTCAATGTCTGTATTAAATATTCTGATAGGTACACTGGACTTCGCTTTTGCAATAATGTCATTTGCACCTTTTACTGGCTGACGATCAAAGCCTTGCATTGGCATTTCCATGTTTGATTGCCCCGAACAAAACCAAACCTCTCCAATAAGAATGTTTTTGAGTGTGAGTTTTTCCCCATCGCTGATGTTTATTTCGAATGGTCCCCCAGCTTCGGGAGTTTTCACTTTTAGTAACCAGTTGCCTTTATTATCAGCAGTGGTTACATAAGATTTTTTATCCCATGAGGTTGTAACTTTGACTTTTGAATTTTCAGTTGCCCAGCCCCATAGCTTTGCATCTGTTTTTTGTTGCAAAATCATATTGTCGCCAAGTATAGAAGGCAATTTCACTTTTGCCTGTAGACTTAATACAATGACAGAGAAAAAAACTAAAATGAATGTTCTAAGAATTCTATTGTTGAAGTTCATATATGAATGCTTTTAAGTTGTTGTGTATAAATGTCTGCTCAATCTATCATTTATTTTAGCTATAAGCGTTAAATCGAACGAATACTTTTGAGTATTTGTATTAAACTTTTAGTTTGCATTCGGGATGCTAATAATGATCTTTTTAGTTTGCAAATCCTTTTCCAAGGAACTGCCACCGACCATTATTTCATATTCGCCATTTGCAATTCCCATTTCCCCTTTTTGTTCAATAAAAGTCATAAACGATTCGATGGGTACATCGAGTGCTATTTTCTGTGCCTTGCCTGCTTTGATATTGATACGTTTAAATGCTTTTAGGGCTTTAATCGGTTGGGTGCTATCTTTTTTTGACCTCACGTACAATTGTACAACTTCATCACCGTCCTGTTTGCCCGTGTTTTTGATATTTACAAAAACACGAATTCCTTGACCGTTCTTAATTATTGATTTTGAAAGTGATACCTTGCCATAATCAAATTTTGTATAGCTCAAGCCAAAACCAAAGGGATAAAGAGGTGCTTCTTTTAAATATCGATAAGTGCGGTTGGCCATGTCGTAATTCTCGTAGTCAGGTAATTGAGCTGTTGATTTATAAAAAGTTACAGGCAATCGACCGGCAGGATTGTAATCTCCGAAAAGTACATCTGCCACAGCAGTACCGCCAGCTTGCCCCCCATACCAAGAATTTAGCAATGCATCATAATTCGGTTCGTCACCTTCGAGCCCGATTGCGCTTCCTGTTGAAAGCACAAAAACTACTGGTTTGCCCAATGAATGAAGCGCTTTGAGCATATTCCGCTGTATAGTTGGTAATTCAATTTTTAAGCGATCGCCTCCTCTGAAACCTTCAGCACTAACAGGCATTTCTTCGCCTTCCAATGCTGGAGAAAGTCCACCAGCGTAAATAATAACATCAGCATCTTTAATCTTATTAAACAAAGTTGGGAAGTCGATAGTTTCATTTCCAACCAAATTACAACCACGTTCATAAATAATTTCGGTGTTTGGCATTTTATCGCGAATACCTTTTAAAATAGTAGTTGTTGAGGAAGGAGTTCCATTATAATTTGCCCACAACATAACCGAGTCATTTGCATTCGCACCTATTACAGCTATTGTTTTTAAATTTTTGCTTAAAGGTAAAATATTATTCACATTTTTAAGCAATGTCATACTTTCACGAGCCACCTTCAAAGCCTGATCTTTGTGTTTCTGACAATCGACAACGCTATAGGGTATGCTTGTCCATTTCACAATACTATCAGGATCGAACATTCCCAAATCAAAACGCGATTGTAAAAGTCGACGTACTGACACATCTAAGTCAGTAACTTTAATCAAATCTTGTTTAAGTCCATCAATAAGCGAGCGGTAACAATTTCCACATTCAATATCGGTGCCACTAAGCACTGCTGCTACGGATGCAGAAACTACATTTGGATACGTTTCATGACGTCCAGGATTATAGAAATCACCTATAGCACCACAATCTGAAACTACTAAGCCTTTGTAATTCCATTTTCTTCTCAAAATATCAATTAATAATTTACCATTACCACAACAGGGTTCACCATCCAATCTATTATAGGCACACATTACTTCCTGCACATTCGCTTTTGTAACTAAGGCTTCAAAAGCAGGCAAGTAAGTTTCCCAAAGGTCTTTATCCGAAACATGGGCATTGAAACTGTGACGATTCCATTCGGGGCCACTATGTATCGCAAAATGTTTAGCACAAGCAAGCGTTTTAAAGAAACCCGGATCATCACCCTGTAAACCTTTCACTGCATTAACGCCAAAGCAAGAAGTTAGGTAGGGATCTTCACCATAGGTCTCCATGCCACGTCCCCAACGAGGATCACGAAAGATATTTATATTCGGTGTCCAAAATGTCAATCCAGTATAAATATCACGAATGCCATTGGCCAATGCTTTGTGGTTTTTTGCACGTGCTTCATCCGAAATCATACCAAAGGTTTTCAACTGTTCGGTATCATTAAAGGTAGCTGCCATGGCAATTGCTTGGGGAAAGACCGTGGCAATACCCGCACGGGCAACTCCATGCAATGCTTCGTTCCACCAGTTGTATTCAGGTATTCCTAAACGTGCAACAGCTTTAGAATTATTCATCATCAATCCTACTTTTTCTTCAATAGTCAAGCGTTTCAGCAAATCATCTACCCGTTCAGAGCGACCTAAGGAGCTGTTTTGAAATGGATAATTAGATTTTTCCTGTGCTATTAACAAAAAAGAGAAAAGGAAGAATATTGAAATAAATTTGATTCTCATTTTTAAAACAATATGAGTAAATTGATATTTATGTGAACTGTGATTAAATTAATCTATGAAACTAAAGTAGATCAGAAACGGGTCTATCCTCAGCCTTCGTTCCAAAATTAAAGTTTGGTTTTGCTCCCATAAAAAATTTCAAAGTGCCACCCTTCATAATATCTTTGTACAAAATATAGCTTTTTGAATAGGGTTTTCCATTTAATTCAACTTTTTGTATATAAATATTTTCATTGCTATTGTTTTTAGCCTCGACAACAAATGATTTATTTTCAGGTAATTTTATAGTTGCTTTATCAAACAACGGACTACCAAAAACAAAAAGTCCGTTCATAGGATTTACCTGATAAAATCCAATGGAAGAAAGAATATACCAAGCCGACATTTGTCCACAATCTTCATTACCAATTATTCCGTCTTTTTTGTTGGTATAAAATTCATTCAAAATAAACCGAACCTTTTGGGCTGTTTTCCATTGCTCCCCGGCGAAAGCATATAGATAAGTAATGTGATGACTTGGTTCATTTCCATGTGCATACTGCCCAATAAGTCCACTGATATCCGGCGAGGCATCTTTGCCTAAATCACCTTTCGTAACAAAAAACTGATCGAGTTTTTGTACAAATTCTTTATCTCCACCAAACAAATCAATAAGTCCTTCGGGATTTTGTGGTGCAAAAAAAGTGTATTGCCAACCATTCCCTTCTGTGAAATCGCCTGTTGTATGAATTGCCTGAATTGGATCGTAAGGTGTTCGCCAAGTTCCATCGTTCATTTTGGGACGAATAAATCCGATTGT
>JBBRTR010000001.1:0-64966 GCA_038244215.1 Bacteroidales bacterium | reverse complement strand
TTAAAATAAGCCGGAACAGTGATTACTGCATCGGTTACTTCCTGACCAAGATAATCTTCAGCTGTTTTCTTCATTTTTTGAAGAATAATAGCCGAAATTTCTTGTGGAGAATATAAACGACCGTCAATATCAACACGTGCTGTGTTGTTGTCGCCTTTTACCACTTTAAAGGGTACACGTGCAATTTCTTTCGTCAAACGGTCGTAGGTTTCACCCATAAAACGTTTGATAGAAGAAACCGTTTTTGTAGGATTGGTAATAGCCTGACGTTTTGCAGGATCACCAACTTTACGTTCGCCACCTTCAATAAATCCAACTACAGAAGGTGTAGTACGTTTTCCTTCACTGTTTGCAATAACGATTGGTTCGTTACCTTCCATTACAGAAACGCACGAGTTTGTGGTTCCTAAGTCAATTCCAATAATTTTTCCCATGATTTTTGAGTTTATTTTTATGCGTTATAGTTTTCGTTTTTTATAGACACGCTTCACAATTTACAAAGCGTATGCCAACCCGAATTTTACAGAAAGTAGAAGAATTTTGACAGTAAAAGTCAGAATTAGGTTTAAAAAAATAGATAATTGACTGACAAAAGGGCAGAAATAATGTTTCAATGTGCAAATATGCCAATTTGGAAATGAAAAAATGGAGGAAAAAAATTTGTAGAATGATATTGCCTCTAAAAACTTAGAGTTTACTGTTTCCAATTTACTGCTGAAAAATCTTTATCTTTGTCTAAATTATGAATTAAAATGGGATTAGTTTATTTAGGACTCGGTACAAATTTAGGCGATAAAGAACGGAATCTGAATGATGCTATGTTGGCTTTAGCAATGGAGGTTGGAAATGTAATAAGCCAATCCACTTTTTATACCTCAAAACCGTGGGGATTCAAGTCGGAAAATGAATTTCTGAATGCTGTAGTTCTGGTTGAAACTCAACTTTCACCTTTTGATTTATTGTTAAAAACGCAGGAAATTGAAAAACAACTGGGTCGAACATCTAAAACTGATTCAGAATATACCGATAGGATTATTGATATTGATATCTTGTTGTACGACAGATTAATAATTAATCAACCTACACTAAAAATCCCGCATCCGCTTATCGCAGATCGGGATTTTGTTCTGATTCCATTGACAGAAATTGCACCGGATCTGACTCATCCGGTTTCAGGAAAAAAGTTTAAAGACTTATTTTGAACTTAATTCTTCAGCATCTACTGCATCATTGTATTCAGTAAGAATTTTTATTGCCTGTTCGAAATCTTTTTCGAAAACTACAATCCGTAATCCTTCGTTTATTTCACCAAACATGGGCAGTAAGTCCACACTATTTTCATTATTTATGGAACTTTCAATGTTGTTTTCTTTCAATAATTCCTGATCGAACATGGCATCAACCATCGATTCGTAGTTTTTTAATGTAATAAGTCTGTCTTCCATAAAATATGATTTTTTAAGATGAATATTTGGTTTTGTAAATTAGTACTGAATTTATAACATTTCAATTTTGAATAAGTTTATTCTTTCTGTATTTATTCTCTTCTTTATCCATTAAACTTACGATATACCCAAATCCGGCATTTTATATTAGAGAGTGAATATTTTTTCTTACTTTTGCAACAGATTATAAAATAATTTTATTCCATGGATTTAGATCAACTGCCTGACCATATTGTTTACAGCACAAAAGTAATAGAATTTGTTACAGTTGCAGCAGAAACCTGTTTATTTTTAGAACATACTTCTGAATTTTCAAAAACAGATTTTACTCAAAAAATTATTAAAATATTACCACTTCTATATTTGAACGCTTCATTGATTGATATTCCTGAACTCGCGTTTGATGATTCTACCGAGCACTTTGTGAATGAGGACGATTACCAGTTTGTTCGTGAACAAGTTGAACAATTATTAGGTGAAGATGACTCGTACCTCGAAGTTTTTCATCCGGATATTGCTATCAGTGATACACCGATTGCTGCTTTTGTGTCTGAAAATCTGGCCGATATTTATCAGGAATTAAAAGATTTTGCAGCGAATTATCAGTTGGGAGACGTTGATATTATGAATGATTCACTGGTTGCTTGTCTTGAAGCTTTCGGACAGCATTGGGGTCAAAAATTATTGAATGCTTTACGTGCATTGCATGCAGTTCGATTCAGTGATAATTTTGGAGCTGATGAACTAGATGAAGAATCTGGAAATAGAAATAAAATTGATCGAAATTCATTTCTGAATTTTTTGCATGATGATGAAGAAGAAGAATTAAGTAATTTATTGTAATTCAGTACTATGTTGAAAGCAAAAATAGCTAAAGATGAAGTAACCCTTTTGCCTGTAATTCAATTTGAAGGCAAAATTACAGTTGTGGACGATTTGTCCAAGGTAAAGCAGGCCGTCGATGAACTTCGTCGTTTTTCGGTTGTAGGCATAGATACTGAAACAAAACCGTCATTTACACGCGGAACGTTTCACAAGGTTTCGTTGGTTCAGATTTCTACTTTAGATCATTGTTTTCTGTTCAGATTGAACCTGATTGATTTACCAAGTGAATTGAGTAAATTTCTAAGCGAAAAAAGAATTACTAAAATTGGTCTTTCATTGCGGGATGATTTAGTGGGTTTGAACAAAAGACAGACATTCAGACCTGAAGGATTTGTTGATATTCAGACTATTGCAAAAAATTATGGAATTTTGGAACTGAGTCTCCAAAAAATATACGCCATACTTTTCGAACGAAAAATTTCAAAATCTCAACGTTTAACAAACTGGGAAAATACTGAACTGACCGAACAACAACAACGTTATGCAGCTACCGACGCTTGGGCAAGTCTGCAAATCTACATTCAATTGATGACTGAGAAAAAACTTTCCAAAATGCAAATTGACAAAATTGTATTGGAAAATACACCCGAAAAGCCTACGCCAATCGACATTCCTGTCAACGAATAAATTTTCTTGGAGTAATTCCTTGGATATTCCCTTACGCTTTTAAAATACAAGTACATGATTATTATAATATTAAAGCCCAAAAAAGAAGAAAGTCTGCAACGTTTTCATCCGTGGATATTTTCAGGTGCTATTCAAAAAATCGAAGGGAAACCGACTGAAGGTGATTTAGTTGAAGTGTTGGATTCAAATCGTAATTTTCTGGCAATCGGTCATTATCAGATTGGTAGTATTGCTGTCAGGGTTGTTTCATTCGAAAAAATTATCATTGATACTGATTTTTGGAATCGCAAAATTCAACTGGCTTATGCAATGCGCCAATCACTTGGATTGGTGGCTGCGAAGAAAAATAATACATATCGACTGATTCATGGTGAAGGTGATTCATTGCCGGGTTTGATTGTGGATGTTTATGATGATACCGCAGTTATGCAGGCACATTCAATTGGGATGCACGAAATTCGAGAAACACTTGCCAAAGCGATTGTTGCCAATGAGCCGGAAGTAAAAAATGTTTATTACAAATCCGAAACAACCTTGCCTTTCAAAGCTGCTATCGAACCTGAAGATGGTTATTTGATTGGGAAAGAATCCAAGAGTCTTACAGCTAATGAAAATAGTTTGCAGTTTCATGTTGATTGGTTGAAAGGACAAAAGACAGGATTTTTCGTGGATCAACGCGAAAACCGTTCATTGCTCGAAGGTTATTCGGCTGGAAAATCTGTTTTGAACATGTTTTGTTATACGGGTGGATTTTCGGTGTATGCCATGCGTGGAAATGCAACTTTGGTTCATTCAGTCGATAGTTCGGCAAAAGCCATTGACCTGACTGACAAAAATATGGAATTGAATTTTCCAAACGATTTGCGTCATACTTCTTTTGCCGAAGATGCTTTTAAATTTTTGAATAATTTACAAGAATCAGAGCAAAAATATGATATAATTATTCTCGATCCACCTGCCTTTGCCAAACATCGTGAGGCTTTACGTAATGCGCTGAAAGGTTACAAACGATTGAATGCTAAGGCAATTCAGCAAATTAAACCCGGAGGTATTGTGTTTACTTTCTCTTGTTCGCAGGTAGTTTCTAAAGAACAATTCAGGTTGGCAGTGTTTAGTGCTGCGGCCGAAACAGGAAGAAATGTACGAATTTTACACCAACTGTCGCAACCTGCCGATCATCCGATTAATATTTACCATCCCGAAGGCGAATATCTCAAAGGATTAGTACTTTGGGTGGAATAAAGAATTCTAATACTATTCTTCTGAAATATATCCAATCCGTTTTCTTGGAATGTTTCTTATAGTTTTATCAGCTTGTAATTCAGCTAACGATTCATTTATTAAATCAATTTGCATGCGTGTATTTTCGTTTATATCATTGTAATCAGTTAATACTTCTTCAATATAAGCTCTCAGCTCATTGAATTGTGTTTGCAGTTCTGCAACTTTAGCAATGGGCGGACTTATTATCAACTGACGCAAAGCAATAAATGCACGCATTATTGAAATATTCATTTCAATAGCTATTTCACTGTTTCATAATCCCGAAAGCATAGCAACCCCATGTTCAGTGAATGCATATGGTAGATAACGACGACCGCCTCTGTTTGAGGTTTCATTTTGCAACCTCAAACTATTCCATTTTTCTGAACTTAAACGAAACATAAAATCTGGTGGAAAGCGTTTGAAACTCCTTTTAACACTTAAATTTAGATTTTTTGTTTCTACGCAATAAAGTTCAGCCAGATCAAAATCGAGCATTACTCTTTGCTCACGAATCAGAAAAATTTTAGTTTGGATTTGTTCTGGTATCATTTGCGATTCTTAATTAAAGTTGCAAGCAAAAGTAAAAAATATTTTTAATATTTTCAAATTACAGTGTTTAAAAGCGTGCTTATTTATTTGAAATTAAAACTTTATTAATTTTGAGAATAAATATCTGCAATGTTTGGTGCTTTAAGTTGAATAGTTATTGTGTTAATGTAGTATGTTATAAATGCCTTATTACTAAACGGATAATTAATTCTGAAATTATTGTATTTTTACTTTCCTGCTTTGAAAATAATGTTTTTGGACATTAGAACTAAATATTTTGCACTTTATTAGCAGAAAAATTTTTTCTTATCAAAACAATCGCTACATTTGCAGACTAAACATCTCAACTACTTACTTAAAATTAACAAGCCTATTGCCGAAGATTACTTTAAACCTCAAAATTAAAAGTAATGAAAAATGTGAATCAATTAACCGATGATGAATTGGTAAAATTGTATGAAACAGGCAATAATCAGGCGTTTGAAATTTTATTGTTACGATATAAATCGAAAGTATTTACCTATATTTTCTTGATTGTACGTAATCGTGAACTCACCGAAGATATTTTCCAGGACACCTTTATTAAAGCCATTTCTACCATTCAACAAGGTCGTTATGTCGAATCAGGCAAGTTTTTAGCCTGGATCAACCGAATTGCTCATAATCTGATTATTGATCATTTCCGTCGTGAAAAGAACGAAAATACATTTTCGGCCGATGCGGTTGATTACGATATAGTAAATAACGCAAAATTGTCCGAAAAATGCATCGAAGACACTATGTCGAATGAACAGGTTTTGGCTGATGTAGTGCATTTGATTGATTTGTTGCCTCATTCACAGCAAAAAGTGATTCGTATGCGCTATTTCGAAGATCTGAGTTTCAAGGAAATAGCCGAAAGAACAGATGTAAGTATTAATACTGCACTTGGAAGAATGCGGTATGCTTTGCTAAATATGCGCAGAATTGCTGCTGAAAATAAAGTTTATCTTGAATTGAAATAATCAGACATTTAACTTGATAAAGTAAAACTTGTAAATAACACATATTCAATACTATAATTTTATCTATAATTTTATTTAAACTCATATTGTTAATTAATAATGAATTAGAAAAAATAAATATACTTTTTTGTAAGCTTCTTCGTTTTAGTTGTATCACTCTAAAAAATTACGAAAGTGCCTATGCAAAGACTCTCTACTTCATTAAAAAAAACTGATTTGTTCACTGAAAACAAAAAAATTGAAATTTCTTCACCCTTACAACCAAGTGCTGATACAATTCAGAAGATTCTTCAGTTTGCTTCTATTTACAGGGCTCAAAAAACAGATGAAAATCAGTTCGTTGAATGGTTATTGAATTAAAAAAAAAGACTTCCAAATGATTGGAAGTCTTTTTTTGTTATATTTGCAATTTAAACCAGCAAATTAAATTATGAAAAGAATAATTTCTCCATCATTATTGGCCGCTGATTTCGGTAATCTGAAAGCAGTCTGTGAAATGATTAACACCAGTGAAGCCGAATGGTTTCATATGGATATTATGGACGGTACTTTTGTGCCGAATATCTCATTTGGATTTCCTGTGATTGAAGCAGTGAAAAAATATTGCATCAAACCGTTGGACGTTCATTTAATGATAGTACACCCGGAAAAGTATATTCAACGGTTTGCCGAAGCCGGCGCTTCTATCATCACATTTCATTATGAAACTGTAGAAAATCCTTTGGAAGTGATAGAACTAATTAAATCCTTTGGAGTAAAAGCCGGAATCACCATAAATCCGGATGTACCGGTAAATGTTTTAGAACCCTTTGTTGATAAAGTTGATTTAGTGCTTGTTATGTCGGTTTTCGCGGGATATGGCGGACAAAAGTTCATAGAAGAAAGTTATAACAGAATTGATGAATTGAAAGAAATAATTGCACGCAAAAATGCTCATTGTGTGATTGAAGTGGATGGCGGCGTGAATTCGCAAAATGCTCCCAAGCTTTTTGAACAGGGTGTAACTGCTTTGGTTGCAGGAAGTTCAGTTTTCAAAAGTTCCAATCCCGGAGAGACAATACATGAAATGCTAAATTCATAAATATGGACTTTCTGCAACGAACGCCGTTTTTTAGGTTGTTGCTTCCGCTCATAGTTGGTATCGTTTTTTATCAATATATTGAGTTGTATGTTTGGAGTCAATTCATTCTGATTGTCTTGTCATTTGTTTTTATACTACTTGATTTCTTTATTCATAAATCAAAATATCAATTCCAATTCCGTTGGCTTTCGGGCTGCGGAATTTTTTTCTTTTTATTTTTTGTTGGATATTTTTTGTCAGAACAGTACGATAAACGAATCACTTTTCAGAATTTAGGAAAAGAGGGAGTTTTTGAAGTTGAACTGACTGAAAATCCGATTGAAAAAGAAAATTCATTTCTTTGCAGGATAAAAACACTTCAATTTATTGAAGAAAATAATCCGAAAAGTTCTTCAGGAAAAGCGCTGATATACATACAGAAAAGCAGCTTGGCATCAACGCTGACATCGGGTGATCAGCTTTTACTTCGAACAAAATTCACTCAACCGGATGGAGCTCTAAATCCTTTTGGATTTGATTATCGCACATATTTGAAACGACAAGGAATTGTTGGAACAGCCTATATTTCTACTGAAAACTGGCAAAAATCAAGTGCTAATCCCTATTTCTCCATCATGCGGTTCTCGGAACAAATGCAGAAAAAACTTCTCGCTATTTATAAAAAATTTGGCATTACAGGTGACGAATATGCCGTTCTTTCCGCTTTGACTTTAGGTAGTAAAGATGCATTAAATCCGGAGTTGAGACAAAATTATACAACTAGTGGCGGTATGCATATTTTGGCAGTTAGCGGTTTGCACGTTGGAGTTATCTTTCTTGTATTGGGTTTTTTGCTTTCGTTTCTCAATAAAAAACCTTCTCTTAAAATTTTGAAAACCATATTAATTGTTCTGTTTTTGTGGATGTATGCCTTTATTACCGGACTTCCACCTTCCGTTATTCGTTCCACCATAATGTTTTCGATGATTGCAATTGGTACCGGACTTGAACGAAAAAGTCTGATTTACAATACAATATTTGCTTCAGCATTTGGCATGTTACTTTATAATCCAAATTTTTTATATGATGTAGGTTTTCAGCTAAGTTACAGTGCTGTGATAAGTATCGTTTATTTTCAGCCTAAAATTTCTAAATGGTTTAACCCTAAGACTAAAGCTTTGAAATGGGCTTGGGATTTGACGGCTGTTTCATTAGCTGCTCAGATTGGAACTGCTCCTTACGCCTTGTTTTACTTTCATCAGTTTGCCAATTATTTCTTTCTCACCAATTTTGTAGCCATTCCTTTTGCAAGCTTCATTATTTACACGGCGGTTGCCTTGTTTATTCTCTCTCCAGTCCCGTATATTTCTGTCGGTGTGGCTTTTGTGCTTGAATGGTTGTTGCGGATTTTAAATTATTGTATTCAGTTTATACACGATATACCACATTCTTTGACGATTACAACCATTAATTCCTTCCAGGTTTTTCTCATTTTTGCAAGTGTTTTTGTTTTCATGTTTTACATTGAAAATAAAAAATACAGATATGTTTTTGGAATTTTAATTTTGATTAATTCATTTTTCATACTCAATCTTTTCAATAATTATAACACCCTAAAAGCGAGACAAATAATAGTATATTCTGATAATTCAAATACGCATATTGATTTCATAAAAGGTAAAAATCACAGTGTTTTTACTACTGATAGTTTGGCATTAATGAAAACGGTTCAAAGTTTTTGGATTAACAAAAAATTGAATAATCCACAAAATATCAGTCAAAATGAACTATTTTCAAATGGCTTTTTTCTATTTCAGGGAAAGAGAATCTGTATTCTGACGGATATGTTTTTGAAGAACAAAACCACTGAAAATGCGTTTAAAATTGATTACCTGATTATCGGAAATAAACTGAAACCTAAAATCAAGCAAATTCTGGAATGTGTTTCGCCTCGAAAAATAATTGTGGATAAGAGTATTTCGAAATGGTATGCTGAACAAATAAAACAGACATGTCTGGAACGTAAAATTGATTTCTATTCTGTAGCTGAGCATGGTGTTTATATACTGAACATTACGGATTAACTTTCAGACAGCGTAAAGATTCTCAAAATCATATTTTTTTGCTACTTTTGCAATTAAATTAAAATTAATAAAATGATATCGAAAATTATTGCTCAAGATCTTATAAATAAGGTTGATATAGCAATCTCAAATGCTGAAAAAATTGTCATAGTGGCACATGTTGGTCCTGATGGTGATGCAATGGGTGCGTCATTGGGATTGTGGCATTATTTGATGACATTAGATAAAGAATCAGTGATCATTGTTCCAACATCATTTCCGAATTTTCTGTCGTGGATGCCGGGCTCAGAATGTGTTATGATTTATGAAGAAAACAAGAAAACTTCAGATGATTTTTTAGCTGCATCTGATTTAATTTTCGCACTCGATTTTAATACTCCAAAGCGAATGGGAGATATGGCCGATGCCGTTATGGCAACAAATGCTCCCAAGATTTTAATAGATCATCATTTGCATCCGGCTGACTTTGCAAAAATAGCTATTTCTCATCCGGAACTTTCATCTACCAGTGAATTGATATTCAGGCTGATTTGCCGGTTGGGTGATTTTTCGAAAATAAATCTGGCTTGTGCCGAATGTATTTATACGGGCATGATGACAGACACTGGCGGTTTTACATATAATTCGGATAAACACGAGATTTATATTATTATTTCGGAATTAATCAAGATTGGAATTGATAAAGATGATATTTATCGAAAAGTTTTCAATACCTATTCTGTTGACAGATTGCGTTTAATGGGCTTTAGTTTGTACAAGAAAATGAAAATTTACCCTGAATATAAAACGGCTTTAATTGCACTTACTTCCAAAGAATTGACCATGTTTAATTATGTAAATGGAGATTCTGAAGGCTTTGTAAATATTCCACTTACAGTTGATGGAGTTGATTTTTCGGTATTTATGCGTGAAGAAACTGATAAAATAAAGATATCGTTCCGTTCACAGGGAACTTTCCCTGCCAATAAAGTTGCGGCCGATTTGTTTAAGGGCGGAGGTCATTTAAACGCTGCCGGTGCTGAAAGCTATATGTCATTGTCCGATACAATTTTAAAATTTGAAGAAGCTTTGGACGATTACAAAGATTTTTTGGAATAAATGACCCAAACCAATAAAGGGAATGAAAAGTGATTCCAAATTTATAAAATAAATATATTGAGTTAAAAACTAACTAATTCCCCTTTAGGGGTTAGGGGTAATATGAAATACATAATAATTCTTGGCGATGGAATGGCGGATGAACCAATCGCTTCATTAGGAAATAAAACCTGCCTTCAGGCTGCAAATAAGCCGAATATAGATAAAATAGCTGCTTTGGGACGTAACGGGTTACTTGATACAATACCGGAAGGTTTTGCTCCCGGAAGTGAAATTGCAAACATGAGCGTTTTGGGTTACGATGTTGCGAAAGTATTCGAAGGACGAGGTTCATTGGAAGCAGCAAGCATGGGTGTAGCAATCGACGATGGTGAAATGGCCATGCGTTGTAATTTGATTTGTATTGAAAATAATAAGATTAAGAATCATTCGGCCGGGCATATCAGCAATGAAGAAGCCGAGGAATTGATTCTTTTTTTGCAAAAAGAGCTTGGAAACGAAATAATTAGTTTTTATCCCGGAGTTTCGTATCGTCATTTGTTGAAAATGAAAGGTGGAAATAAAAATTTGATTTGTACGCCACCTCATGATGTTATGGGAACTCCGTTTGCCGATGTGATGATCAAAGCTGAAAATCCCGAAGCTCAGAAAACCGCTGATTTGTTGAATGACTTGATTTTAAAATCACAAAAACTACTTGAAAATCATCCTGTAAATTTGAAACGTGCTGCAGCCAGTAAAGATAAAGCCAATAGCATTTGGCCTTGGTCACCGGGTTATAAGCCAGCCATGAAGACATTGCTCGAATTGTATCATCTGAATAGCGGAGCGGTGATTTCGGCTGTCGATTTGATCAAAGGAATCGGGGTTTATGCCGGATTGAAAGTGATTGAGGTGGAAGGTGCAACAGGACTTTACAATACCAATTACGAAGGAAAAGCACAGGCAGCCATCGATGCTTTACATGAAAATGATTTTGTGTTTTTGCATATTGAAGCCAGTGATGAAGCCGGACATGAAGGAGATGTGGCATTAAAAGTAAAAACAATTGAATATCTTGATTATCGCGTTGTAAAACCTATTTTCGAAGAAGTTTCAACATGGAATGAATCGGTTACAATTGCCATTTTACCCGATCATCCGACTCCTTGCGTATATAAAACACATACGAAAACACCTGTTCCGTTTGTAATTTATCGAACAAACGAAAAAGGAGATGACGTGATGGTTTATGATGAATTTGCGGCGGAAAAAGGTAGTTATGGGTTGTTGAAAGGCAATGAATTTATGAAAGCGTTGATAAAATGAAATATTACAGTACAAATAAAAAGATCTCAGGCGTTAGTTTGCAGAACGCAGTGGTAAAAGGTTTAGCAGAGGATAAAGGTTTGTTTATGCCTGATACTATTAAAAAGTTACCACAGGAATTTTTCGATACGATTGAGAATTTGTCTTTTCAGGAAATGTCATATGTGGTGGCTGATGCTTTTTTTGGCGAAGATGTGGAAGCAGACGCATTAAAGAAAATCGTTTATGAAACTCTGAATTTCGATGTGCCTTTGGTGCATGTGAATGACAGTATTTATAGTTTGGAACTTTATCATGGACCAACATTGGCATTTAAAGATGTAGGTGGACGGTTTATGTCGCGTTTGTTGGGTTATTTTATTCAGAAACAGGGCGAAAAAAACATAAATGTTTTGGTTGCAACTTCGGGTGATACAGGAAGTGCTGTGGCGAATGGATTTTTGGGCGTTGAAGGTATTCATGTTTACGTTTTATATCCGAAAGGATTGGTAAGCCCGATTCAGGAATGTCAGTTTACAACACTTGGTCAGAACATTACTGCACTTGAAGTGGATGGAACTTTTGATGATTGTCAGGCATTGGTTAAATCGGCATTTATGGATCAAGAACTAAATTCCAAAATGAAGTTGACTTCGGCAAATTCTATCAATGTGGCACGTTTTCTACCTCAGGCATTTTATTATTTTTATGCTTTCGCACAATTAAAATCTATTCATCCAAAACTGTCTGTCGATGAGCTGGAAATGGTCTTTTGTGTTCCAAGCGGAAATTTTGGAAATATCACAGCGGGACTTTTTGCAAAAAAGATGGGATTGCCGGTGAAACGTTTTATCGCTGCCAATAACCGGAATGATATTTTCTTACAATATCTTCAAACAGGAGAATACAAACCACGTCCTTCGGTTTCAACTATAGCAAATGCCATGGATGTGGGCGATCCGAGCAATTTTGCACGTGTGTTGGATTTGTATGGCCAATCACATGAAGCAATTACTTCAGAAATCAGCGGGGTAAGTTACAATGACGAACAAATTGCAGAAACACTGAAGAATTGCAAAGAAAAAACTGGGTATTTGCTTGATCCGCATGGAGCAGTTGGTTACCGCGCCTTGAAAGAAAAACTTGGCGAAAGTGAATATGGAATTTTTCTCGAAACTGCACATCCGGCAAAGTTCCTCGAAACCGTTGAAAATATAATTGGAGAAAAGGTCGAAATTCCCCAGAAATTGCAGGAATTTATGAAAGGGGAGAAGCAAAGCATACCCATGCAAAATGATTTTGAATCGTTCAAACAATATTTGCTGACCATTTAAAACCAGCCTTACTTAAGATAAATTTAGAGGAAACCACTTTGATTTCCTCCTTTTTTTATCCTTCAATCCGTTTCAAAAAATCTTCCCAGTTTAAATTCCAAGGATCTGTTTTTCTGTCAGGTGCGATATCGCTGTGACGAAGTATATAATTAATTTTATAGCGATATTTGATATCTTTCACAAGGGCAGTTAATGAAGTGATTTGTTCTTCTGTCGGTGCCTCATCTATCGAAGTAATCAATTCAATACCAATTGAACAGGAATTCACACATATACGTCCATCAGGCAAACAGCTTTTTCCGGCATGATAGGCTATATCCTTTTCTTTGACTAGTTGATAAATCGTTCCATCTCTCCCAATTACATAATGTGAACTAACATAATAATTCGAAAATTGCTTGATAACCAAATCAATGTCGTATTTATCTCCGCCTGAATTATTATAAACAGAATGCACAATTATTACGTCAATTTTTCTGTTTTCATCTATCCTTTGCCCGAATTCGATTATTTTGTCTATAATTTTGAGTTCCGATTGCGAGTAAACGGCAACCAGACTAACAATTAAAAACGACAATAATACCTTTATTCGAATCGACATAAAAATCACATAAAGAGTCCGTTAAAATACATCCAAATAATATATCGAAGAAATTTACCTATCAACATTGAAATAGCTACTTTCCACCAATTACAGTGAAAAAAGCCAGTTGCCACTGCAATCACATCACCAATAAAAGGAACGAATGAGAAAAATGCCATCCAATCTCCATACTTTTGAATACGACCGGTGAGATTTTCAATTTTCTCTTTTTTAATATGAAAATATTTTTCAATCCATTCCATTTTACCCAGTAAACCCACATAATAACTTGTCATTCCACCCAGAAAATTACCAAGAGTTGCTACCCAAACACAAGTCCAGGCATCCAAACCACCGAAAACCATAGCTGAAAAAATCACTTCGGAGCTGAAAGGTACTACTGTAGCTGCAAGAAAAGACGCTATAAAAAGTCCAAGGTAGCCAAGTTCCATTAATCCAGTCATACTACAATTGAACGTATTTGGAAATTACAAATGCTATGTTCAAAACCACGAATATTATAAAAAGTATACCGTAAAAATTATTTTGTTTCAACGTAAATGGATGCGAAACTAATATGGCGTAAATCAATGCTAAAAGTGGTAGGAAATGTGATAATTGATTTTGACTGACAAAAGCTAATATAAATGTTGATATCAATAATAAAAGTAAGAAATTTAGTTTATTACGTGTGTGAATTGCATCACTTTGTGTGTTAGAATACAAACCGAACGTGCAAATTATTAGTATGATAATACATGTTACAGAATAAATAATATTGGGTAATAATAGCATTGAAACACTAAAAGACCCTGAAAAATTGGAAAGAAATATCTCAGGAAAATTTATTTTGATTTGAAACAGAAACTCGACAGATAAGAATAAAATCCATGGAACAATTACTCCGAAAACAGAAGCCAGAAAAGTACGAAGCGAAAAACTCTGAAAAATCACAAATCCAATCCAACAAACTGGAATTAAAACCAGATACGGATTGATTAGCAGACTGGCAACCCCAATAAAAAAGCTTCCAATAAATGCCTGTTCTGATGCATTTCGGTTCTTATTCATTGAGAAAAAGTTGAATAAGGCCAGCATAAAAAGAGTTAATGCAGCGTGTGAACTGATATTTGTATGGGTTTCATTCCATGAACCAATTAATAATAAAAAAATGAAAATCGGAAGAAAAGTCCGGGTGCGTATTAGAGTAAACCGGTTATTAATCTGAGCTAATAAAAAAGCATTCAGCAACACGATAGAAATACAAACTGCATTCTCTAAAAGTAGATTATTCGAAAATAACAACTGGATTTTATCAGCAATTGTTGCGAAATCTGTTTGCATTGAAACCGGAATAGTTTCAAAAAATACGATGCACCATAAAACTAAAAAAGAGGCAACCATTAACACAGCTAATGGTATACTCGGTAAAATAAGGTTTTTTAATGAAATACGCATTGGCGGTTATTAATTAACAGCTAAAAATTGAGAGTTGCCAGTCTGAATTTCAGTAACTGTCAACTCTCAACTGTCTACTATTTTAATCCTCTTTTTATTAGTAAAGCATCCGGATTTGGATTAGCTCCGCGGAAATCACGATACAATTTCATTGGATCTTCTGTATCGCCTTTTTCAAGAACATTTTTGCGGAAAGCAGTGGCAACCTTTGGGTTATAAATGTCTCCTGTTTCCTTGAAAGCCTGAAATGCGTCGGCATCCAAAACTGCAGCCCATGTGTAACTGTAATATCCTGCATAATACTCTCCACTGAAAATGTGGTTGAAATAGGTGCTTCGGTAACGAACAATAATTTGAGGAATCATACCGATTTTATCCATCGATGCTTTTTCAAATGCGTTAACATCGAAAGCAGTAGTGTCTTTCATCATGTGATAATCCATATCAAGAAATGAAGCAGCCAGCAATTCTGTATTGATAAATCCTTGATTGAACGTTCCTGTTTTTTGTATTTTCTCCATCAACTCTTTTGGCATTAATTTACCAGTTTTATAATGTCGCGCATACGTTGCCATAACTTGTGGTTCCCAACAAAAGTTTTCCATAAATTGTGATGGAAGTTCAACAAAATCACGTGCTACTGCTGTTCCTGAGAGACCGGGATAGGTGCATTGAGTCAGTAATCCATGAAGTGCATGACCAAACTCGTGGAACATTGTTTCTACTTCATCCATATTCAATAAGGATGGTTTGTCTGAAGTTGGTTTTGTGAAATTTCCAACATTGCAAATAATCGGACGATGATTAATTCCGTCTTTTTTGAATTGATCCACAATATTGTTCATCCATGCACCTGCACGTTTTCCGGGACGAGGGAAATAATCGGTGTACAAAATGCCTATCAATGAATCATTTGCATCAACAACTTTGAAAACTTCAACATCAGGATCGTAAACTGGCATATCGGTCAGTTTTTCAAATTTCAATCCGTATAGTTTTGATGCCAAATTGAAAACACCCTGACGAACGTTTTCAAGTTTGAAATAGGGTCGCAACATTTCTTCGTCCAGATCATATTTGGCTTTGCGCAATTTCTCTGTGTAGTACCACCAATCCCATGATTCCAACTTTTCACCTTTTCCTTCGGCATCCATTAATTTTTGAAGTTCAGCTGCTTCCTGTTTTGCTTTTGAAACGGCAGGCACCCAAACTTTTTGTAATAAATCATAAACAGCTTGTGGAGTTTTTGCCATAGTATCGTCCAGAACAAAATCAGCTGAAGTGGCAAAACCAAGTAATTGAGCTTTTTGAGTTCTCAATTTCATGATTTTATTGATAATAGCTTTGTTATCGTTTGCATTGTCATGATTGGCTTTGGTAGTGTATGCCATTAACAATTCTTTGCGTAATTCGCGATTTTCTCCGTATTGCAATACCGGAATAAAACTTGATTTTTGTATAGTAAAAAGCCACTGTCCGGGTTTTCCTGCAGCTTTTGCTTCTTCGGCCGCTGCCTGACGCACATTTTCGGGAAGTCCGGCTAAATCAGCTTCTTTGGTTACAAATTTTTTAAAAGCATTTGTTTCAGCCAATACATTTTGTCCAAATTGAAGTTGAGCCAAACTAAGTTCTTTATTGATGGAACGCAGTTTTTCTTTTTGTTCAGGACTTAGATTTGCTCCACTACGAACGAAATTGCGGTAATATTTTTCGACCAACCGAATTTGTTCTTCGTTTAAACCTGATTTCTGACGGTTTTCATAAACCGATTTTACTCGAGCGAAAAGCTTATCGTTCAGATAAATATTGTCGTTATGTTCCGTTAATACAGGAGTGATTTCGTTGGCAATTTTTTCCATTCCTTCATTGGTATTGGAAGAATATAAATTAAAGAATACGGATGAAACTTTTTTCAGTAAATCGCCACTGTAATCCATTGCAGCAATGGTATTATCAAAAGTTGGCGCATCTTTACTTTCCGCAATTGCTTCAATTTCAGTCTGATGTTGTTTAATACCTTCCTTAAAAGCAGGCATGTAATGTTCATTTTTAATCTTGTCGAAAGGTGGAGCGCCATATTTGTTCGCATACTTTTCGAAAAACGGATTGTCGGTTTTAGCACATCCCATAAGAAGAATTCCAATTGATAAAGTTAATAAAAGTTTTTTCATTTTGATTAATGTGTTTTTGATAGTAAATCATTTTTTATAATGCAAAGATAGTTTTTTTGAGTATGATTATTTGAATGTAATGTCAATATTTTTCTATTAATCTCTTTTGTTGATTAAGTAAGCATAATCTTTTAGAATTTTAATTTGAAAATCAATTAAACTATTTGAATGTATTAATGTCTATTATTGAAATTATTACTCTCAAATTTTTATATCCATGAATTTTCCATTAACCAAGTATTATTTTTCTACAAAAGAAAATTTTGGGAAGAATATCTTATTTTTAACAAATCAGATTGATAAATCAAAGACTGTTTTAAGTCTTGTGTTTTTTGGGATATCTGATATTCAGAGTTATGGAATTCGATTGGAAACTATTAAGAGCTTTGTGAAGAGTCAATTCTCTGAAGTAACTCCTCTTGTGAGTTTTGTTGTTCAGCCATTAGATACAAAGCAAAAAATGGGAGTTGAAGTAAAATATCTTCCTGAAAGTAATGCAATCGATAATTTGCAATTTAAGAAGTATAATGATGTTGATTATTTGATCATTAATTCAGGAAATGAACATATTTTGATGGTGGAAGGTGTTTTAGCTGATACTATTTTAGACTCTATTGAACAACAAAGTGATTCGATATTTGAAAAAATAGAAAAGATATTTCAAATTGAGAATATTCCTGTTCAGAATATAATCCGTCAATGGAATTATATCGGAAATATAACTTCTCTTTCTAATAAAATACAACATTATCAGGCTTTTAATGATTCAAGAAGTCGATTTTATTCACAAACAAAATGGCCTGATGGTTATCCTGCTGCAACCGGAATTTCCATGTCGATTGATATTGTTTTAGTTAGTTTAGTTGCAATTTTAGGGAAATCAGAGCTAAAAGTTATTCCAATTGATAATTCTTTGCAAAAGCCTGCTCATAAGTATTCCAATTCAGTATTAGTAGGAAAAAATATAAAAACGACACCAAAATTTGAACGTGCAAAATTAGTTTTAAATGCTAAGGTCGGTTTGTTTTATATTTCAGGTACAGCGGCAATTCGAGGAGAACAAAGTATGAAAGAGCTGAATGTAGCAATACAAACAAAGCAAACGATTGAAAATATCTTATATTTGCTGTCAGAAAAAAATCTTGAATTCAACAATATTAACGAGAAAATTAAATTTGAGATTGAAAATGTGCGGGTTTATATCAAGAACGAAGAGGATTATAGTCTGGTAAAAGCCGAAGTTGAACGTTTTTGGAAAGACAAAGAAGTCATTTATACTTTTGCAACAATTTGCCGAGATGAACTTTTTGTAGAAATTGAAGGAATTGCAAAAGTTGAATTGCTAGTAATGTAAGTTCGTTTGTGTATGATAATCAAATTTTTGAATGAAAAATATTGTATGAGAACATTTCTAAAGTTTTTACTTTTATTTGTGCTTAGCATTCCATTGAATGCCGCAAGAATTGAAGATTTTTATGGAAATAAAGATCTGAAAAATCATATTTGTACTGATGAGGTTTTTATACGCAGAACCTATCTTTCTTTAACCGGACGAATGCCAAAATCTGAAATTGCAGAGCAATTCTTATTGTCAAAATCTCCTGACAAAAGGACAGTTTTAATAGATCAGTTGCTTGAGAAGGAAGAATATGCCCGCTATTTTGTTATGCGTTGGGGAGATATCTTGAGAATTAAATCGGAGTTTCCAAGTAATATGTGGCCTAATGGAGTTCAGGCATATAATCGTTGGTTGTTTGAAAGAATTCAATCAAATATGCCTTATGATACATTCGTAAAGGAATTATTACTTTCAACAGGGAGTGATTTCCGCTCTGCAGCAGTTAATTTTTATCGTGCTTTTCCAAAGCGAACTTCCGAAAATATATACAACAATATCAATCTACTTTTTCTCGGAAACCGTGAACCAGCTGATGATGGGAAAATTTGTTTTTCGCAGATAAAGTATAAAACTACAAAAGAATGGAAGGAAGAAATAGTATATGTTGACTATCATCAGAAACCAACTGCAAATTCTATAAAAATGTCGGATGGAAAAGCGATTTCATTAATTGACGGTGATGATTGGAGAATTTCGTATGTCAACTGGCTGACTGATAAAGAAAATAAACGTTTTGCTTCAGTAATGGTAAATCGTATCTGGTTTTGGTTGATGGGAAAAGGGATCGTGAATGAACCTGATAATTGGAGTTTGCAAAATCCACCTTCAAATCCCGAACTACTCAATTTTCTGACTCATAAGTTTATTTCTGATAATTTTAATGTAAAATCACTCATCAAAACTATATTAAATTCAACTGTTTTTCAAAGTAAAGTAAGCCCTGATGGATTTTACGAACCACAACGATTATTGTCCGAAGTAATTGTTGATGGAATTGCAGAGGTGACGGGTATTCCAGATGAATATCGAAGCCGTGTGCCGGAGCCTTTCACCATTTATCCAACCGGAACAACTGCCATTGAACTAGGTGACGCAACAGTTTCAAGTTCTGCTTTAGAATTGTTTGGAAGAGCATCCCGCGATGTTTCATTGGAAAATCAACATGTTAATAAATTGACATCAAGACAGTTACTTTATTTAATGAACTCTTATCAACTTGAAGATAAAATCAGAAAAAGTCCGTTGTTAAGTCAGATATGTAAAAATAATACAGATCGATCTGAAATATTAAAACGAATTACATTGCTAACATTATCACGTTTTCCTACTGAAAAAGAAAAGATCCTTTTTAATGATTATGCTGAGAAAAATAATATCTCTAATCGTGATTTGGCTTTTGATATCATGTGGACTGAGATAAATAGTTATGAATTTTTATATAATCATTGATCGAGAAAATTAAGAAACCATGAAAAAAATTTCAATAATATTGCTTGTCATTTTAATTACTGGATCAATAAGAGCTCAACAAGCCAAATCAGTTATTTTGATTTATCTTGATGGCGGACCGTCGCAAACTGACACTTTTGATCCAAAACCAAATGCCGGACGTGATATTTACGGACAATATAAAGACACAATCCAATCGAATGTTCCTGAAATATCTTTAGGTTCAAAATTGCCATTATTGGCGAAAGTTGCTGATAAATTCAGTTTGATCAGAAGTATGACTCATAATGTAAATGCCCACGAAACAGCACATTATGCCATGATTACGGGAGATCTGAGTAAGGGGACTGTAGTTTATCCTTCATTTGGAAGTGTGATTGCATTTGAGAAAAAACCAACTTATAAAGGAATTTTGCCACCATATATCTCGTTGGTTAGTGCCAATAGCCGTTTTAATGAAGGTGGTTTTCTGGGAAATGAATATAAATCATTTGATACTGAAGGTGCTCCTGAGAAAAATATATTTGAAGTTGAAGGAATAATAAATAATTATGTTAAGACAGAAAAACTTAAAAATAGAGTAAATTTGCTGAAGTCGTTCGAAAAAGAAGACAATTGTCAACCTAATGCTGAAACAGAAAAAATGTTTGACTCCTATCGTCAAAAGAACATGGATTTTATTACCGGTGAAGCAAAAAATGTTTTCGATTTAAGTACTGAAACAAAGGAAATGCGTGAACGTTATGGAATGAATCGTTTGGGGCAATCCTGTCTGGTTGCCCGGAAATTAGTGGAAGCCGGTGTTCCGTTTATTAATGTTCGTACAACAGGTTGGGATACTCATAAGGCTCACTTTCAGCGTATGAATGATATGCTTCCTGAGTTGGATAAAGCTTTATCAGCACTTTTGACTGATTTAGATGAAAAAGGATTATTGAAAAATGCGATTGTGCTTTGCGGCGGTGAGTTTGGTCGGACTCCAAAAGTTCTGTGGGAAGCTCCTTGGAACGGAGGACGTTCACATTTTGGGAAAGCATTTTCATATTTAGTTGCTGGTGGTGGATTTATTCCCGGTAAAGTTCTTGGAAAAACAGACAAAACCGGTGAAGATATTATAGAAAGAAAAGTGTATGCCAGCGATTTAATTGGAACGGTTTATTTGCTCATGGGAATTGACCCACACGGAACGCTGCCACATCCACTCGAAGGAAAACTACCGATTTTACCATCACTTAGTGTAAAAGATCAGAGTAATGGATTGTTGTACGAACTGATAAAAAAATAGTAAAAATTAAACTATGAAAAAGCTCATTCTGCTAAATATTCTGCTATTATCTATTGTTCTTGTATCAGCTCAAAAAATGACAATAGGATACATTTATCCGGCTGGCGGACAGAAAGGTACTTCTGTCGAAATTGAAATCGGAGGTTTAAATATAAAAGATGCAACTTCAGTTCTATTAAGTGGCGAAGGTGTTAAAACAAGTATTATCGTTCCTTCCACCGAAGAAACTAAGACTAAACTGAAAAAGAAAAAAACAAAATTTGATGATCAAAGCAGTCCCCAACTTGCTGACAGAATAAGAGTTAAAGTCGATATTGATAAAAATGCAATCCCCGGTTTTCGTGATTTGCGTTTACAATCTCCAAAAGGAGTTTCAAACAAGCTTACTTTTGAAGTAGGACAATATCCGAATTTATTAGAGAAAAAAGGTTCAACTATTCAAAATCCAAATTTTGCGGATCAGCTTCCGGTCACTTTTTGCGGTCAGATTATGCCTGGTGAAAAAGATTATTTTTCGTTTAAAGCTGAAAAAGGAATGACTTTGGTAGCAGCTGTGAAAGCACGCATACTTGTTCCTTACATTGCAGATGCTGTTCCCGGTTGGTTTCAGTCGGTCATTCAAATTATCAACAGTAAAGGGAAAGAAATAGCTTATGATGACGATTATCGGAACTCAGTTGATCCGGTTGTAATTATAAAAATTCCAGAAAATGATACCTATACAATTGTAATTTATGATGCGATATATCGTGGACGTGAAGATTTTGATTATCGGATTGATGTAGGTGAAATACCCTATCTGAAATATATATATCCTTGTGTAGGAAAAGTAAAGACAAATTCCGTTATTAATCTTGTTGGAGTTAATTTAAAAGAATCAATACTGAATTTTAAACCAAACCAAACTGGAGAAATTGATATAAAAGCTTTAGGGAAAAACGGTTATTTGTCAAATGCAGTACCTTTCTTGAGTCTTGCCAATCAAAATCAGTTAGAACTAAAATCATCTTTATCTTCAAATTTAATTACCGGAAAAGTTATTTATGATTCTATAAGTTCAACTCAGAAAATAAAATCATATAAGGTAAATGCAGGCGAAAATGAAAATCTTATTTTTCAGGTTACTGCCCGGAAATTAGGATCTTTACTGGATGCACGCCTTCGTCTTTTTGATTCGTCGGGTAAATTAGTATCTGAATCGGATGATGTCGAAGATGGTACTAAGGGCTTAATGACATTTCATGCCGATCCTTTGTTGAAATTTACAACGAAAGAGGCTGGTACCTATCGTCTTGAATTAGAAGACGTATTGGGAGGAAATGGGAAAGATTATTTCTTTGTTTTGGAAAGGAAAACGAATGTTCCCACTTTTGAAATGTTTGTTTCACCTGCAAATATATCAATTCCAAGAGGCGGAACTGCAAGTTTTAAAGTGGATATTGTTACAAATGAAAAAAATATCCCTGCATTGGAATTCAATATCAAAGGTTTGCCTGCCGGATGTCGTGTAAGTAACCTAAAAACCACGCAAAATATGAAAAGTATGGAGGTTTCAATTACTGCTCCTGAAAAAGCAAATACAGGCAAGTATGATCTACAGGTAAGTGCTGAAACAAAAAACAGAAAGAATGAGCAATCTGTAAAACAAACAGCTGTACCGGCAGATAATATGACTCAGGCTTTCTTTTATGAACATCATATTCAAGCATCTGCTTTTGTTGCAGAGATAACTCAGGAAGCTCCATTTACTATTCATTTTGAGAAAGATATTGAAAATAATCTCGAAAATCCACTTACTTTTTCTAGTAACGATTCAATAGTTCAGTTAAAAGTGTTGGTTAAAAGAAAAGCTGGGTTTAATGAAACAATTGAACTTGCATTGAACCGTAAAAGTAAGCAAATTGTACTTGATCCTGTTAAGGTATTCCCAAATGAAAATGAAAAAGTGCTGAATCTGAAAATAAATCTGAATGATATAAAGAATAAAAAGCGTTTAATGAAACAAATTGCTATTGTTGGTACAGTAAATGGGGAGGTAGAAAAGAAAGGAAAGCGAACTTTTGAAAATGCAAAATACAGAGAATTTTCACCTTTAGTACTTTTACATTTAAAATAATCTCGTTTTATTCATTTACAATTTGATTGTCGATATTCATTACTGAAAGTCTATCTTTATTAAGTTGTTCAATCAATTCATTGATATTGTTGAATTTTTTTTCGTCCCGTATTTTACTAATGAACTCAATAACAATTGTTTCATAATAAATTTCTTTATCAAAATCAAGTATAAAAACTTCGAGACTGATTTTCGAACCATTTTCTATAGTTGGTCGGTGGCCTATATTCATCATTCCCTTGTAAGTCAAATTATTATAATGAACTCTAACTGCATAAACACCTAAAGCCGGTAATAATTTGTCCTTATTTTCTAATTCTAAATTGGCAGTAGGAAATCCAAGTTTTCTGCCAATTTTGAAACCATCAATCACTTTCCCTCTAATTGAGTAATTATAGCTAAGTATTCGGTTAGCAAGTTCAATCTTACCGTTTTGAAGTGAATCGCGAATTTCAGAAGAGCTGATATGAGTATCAGTTTCAGTGCTGAAACGTTTTGCCTGGATAACATCAATCCCAATTTCACGACCATATTGATAATATTCCTGAAAACCATCCGTACGGTTATGACCAAACCTATGATCATGTCCGACTAATAATGTATGTACGTTATAATTTTTGTATAAAATGGTTTTCAAAAATTCATAGGCAGATAAACCAGCCATTTCTTTATCAAAATCCAGTACAATACAGGTGTCAATTCCTGTGGATTCAAGTTGCTGAAGTTTTTCGGAAAGTGTAGTAAGAAGTTGTGGTTGAAATTCGGAGTTCAACACTTTTCGGGGATGAACTGCAAAAGTAACGACAACACTTTTCAGTTTCCGTTTCAGGGCAATTGATTTTAATTCTTCAATCAGAAACCTGTGTCCGGCATGAACACCATCGAAGAATCCGACAGTTGCAGCACAGGTAGTAACTTTCTCTTTATCAGATTGATAAATAATTTTCATATCTGTTTATTGCCATGTTTCGTTATTCAATAAAAAACTCAAATTCTCGTGAGGAGCGACAAAGTAAGTTTGAATTCCCAGTTTTTGGGCTGCTTCAATATTCTTAAGTCCATCATCAAGAAACAAACATTGATTAGCTGCAACTTGTTCGGATGCAAGCAAAGACTCAAATATTTCCGCATCAGGTTTTACCATATGCATCTCGTAAGAAAAATAAGTGGCATCAAAAAAATCGGAAATCGTATTACCTGTTTTGGCAAATTCGGAAACTGCACTTAATTCTATATGTAAAGGATTGGTGTTGCTGAGCATTACTACCCGGAATTTCTTTTTTAGAGCACTAAGAATTTCCAGTTTTCTGACAGGAATATCACATAGAAAAGAACACCATGCTTTATCAATTTGCTCATCTGAGAGTGGGTGAGGAGCACATTTACGGATTTCAGTCCTGAATTCTTCCGTTCCGATTTGCCCTTTTTCAAATGCAAGAAAGAAATCTTTCTGACCGAAATTACTCAAATAAGTTTCGATATTTTGAATTCCTAATTGTTTGAAATTTAAAATGCATTTGGGTAAATCGAGATTAATCAATACGCCTCCGAAATCGAAAATAATGGTAGAAATATTGCTAAATTGTTTCATTTGGATTAAAAAAGTGTGTGATAGTTTTTGCGATATGGTAAAATTTATTACTTTTGCATTCGCTTTGCAAAGATACTAAAAATATTTCGCAAAAGTGGGGCCTATAGCTCAGTTGGTTAGTAGCACCTGACTCATAATCAGGGGGTCACTGGTTCAAGCCCAGTTGGGCCCACAATGAAAATCAAGGTTTTACAGAAATGTAAAACCTTTTTTTATCTTTTGCCAAAACATTTTCGAAACAATTTTGGATAAGCTCAAAAAGCTGTGTAGTAATATAGATACCACACACTTCGTAATCGGCTTTGATTAACAAATTTCACTCAAAAGCTTGTTAACGTAAAATATTTTATTAAATTTGAACCGTTTTTACATGAGCTTTTAATTTAATCTAAAAAAATCACTAGTATGTGGAAAGATTATTTTTATTTTTCCCGAGGTCAACGAGTTGGAATAGTTATTCTTATCTCTTTGATTATCATTGTAATTGTTTCGAATTATTTATTGCCTTATTTCTTCCCGATTGATGAGAAAGAAGATAAAGGATTTCGGATTGAAGTTGAAGCATTCCGAAAATCATTGAAGTCAACAGACAGTTTACGCCAGATTGAATGGCAAAAACAAAATGAGGAACGTCAGCGGGAATATGAAGAAAAGTATGCTAATTATGCTTCCGACTTCAAAAAGGCAGAGAAGAAAAATACATATACATTATTCCCTTTTGATCCGAATGTCATAGATTCGGCTTCGTTTGTAAAGTTGGGTTTAAAACCGCGTATAGCTTCTAATATTCTAAAATACAGAAATAAAGGTGGTTCATTCAGAACAATTGAAGATTTTTCAAAAGTATACGGAATTTCATCGGATAAGATGAAAGAACTTCAACCCTATATTTCAATAGCAGAAACAAAACCTCTCAAAACTGAAAATCAGTCAACTAAGCGTACAAATATTGTCGTGGATTTGAACTCTGCCGATACAACTTTGTTGATGCAAGTAAAAGGTATCGGACGTGGTTATGCAAAAGGAATTGTGCGTTTTCGTCAATCAACCGGCGGCTTTGTGGCCGTTAATCAACTGCTTGAAATTTACGGAATGAGTCCGGAAAATTTTGAAAAGATTAAGCCTTATTGCAACGTTGATTTAAATTTGGTTCGACAAATTAGAATAAACACGTCTACTGCCGAACGTCTTGATGCACATCTTTATATAAATTTCTATCAGGCAAAAGCCATTTATGAACTTCGGAGAAAAAAAGGAAAATTAATTTCAGCTAATGAATTGAAGGAATTGACTGAATTCAAACCGGAAGAACTTGAAAGATTGAAACCCTATCTGAATTTTGAATAAAAAAATTTTCTAAATCGTCTTTTATTTTTTACTATATTTATATTTCACAACATATTAAAAACATAATTATTTTGGAAACTATAACAGGAAGTATTGTCGATGTTGTTGCAAAAACAATAACGAAAGGAATTTTGTATTTTGAAAACGGAAAAATTGTAGCCATTGATCCAAGCGAAGAAGTTGAAAATCAGTATATAATTCCGGGATTCGTTGATGCGCATATTCATATCGAAAGTTCGATGATGTTACCAGCCGAATTTGCACGATACAGTGTGATTCACGGAACTGTAGCTTGTGTGTGCGATCCGCACGAAATGGCTAATGTGTGCGGCGTCCCAGGTGTTGATTATATGATTGAAAACGGAAATCATTCGCCCATGAAATTCTTTTTCGGCGCGCCTTCGTGTGTTCCATCCACTAAATTTGAAACTTCAGGTGCTATTTTGGATGCTGAAGCAGTTGAAAAACTTTTGGAGCGCGATGATATTTACTTTCTGGCTGAAATGATGAATTTTCCGGGGGTAATTCATAAAAATAAAGAGGTTTATGCCAAGTTGGATGCTGCAAAACGATTGGGTAAACCAATTGATGGACACGCACCCGAATTGAAAGGTGAAGACCTTGAAAAATATGCTGCAGGTGGAATTACAACCGATCATGAATGTATGACTATTGCTGAAGCCGAAGCAAAAGTTGCGTTGGGAATGACTATTCAGATACGTGAGGGAAGTGCAGCAAAGAATTTTAATGATTTATTGCCTTTGCTTGACAAATATCCTAATCAAATTATGTTTTGCTCGGACGATAAACATCCCGACGACTTAATGAAGAATGGGCATATTGATACATTGGCACGTCGTGCAGTTGCTCAGGGTTACGATCCTATTGATGTATTAAGAATCTGCTCACTCACGCCGATAAAACATTATAAACTCGATGTAGGTTTGCTTCAAAAAGGTGATGATGCTGACTTTGTGGTGGTTAATAATCTTGCTGAATTTGAAGTAAAATCTACTTTTATCAAAGGTGTAAAAGTTTCTGAAAATGGAAAACCGACTTTCCCACGTTTTGTCCCTTCTGGCTTAATTAATCAGTTTAATGTCAAAAAGATATCTGTAGAACAATTGTGTGTGACACCTGCGGGAGATAAACTGAAAGTTATCCTGGTGGACGATGGTCAGTTATTTACACATACTGGCTTCGTAAAACCAAAAACCAAAAATGGAAACGTGGTTTCTGATCTTGAAAATGATATTCTTAAACTCGTGGTTTATAATCGCTATCAATCATCAGAACCAGCGATTGGCTTTATTCACAATATCGGTTTGAAAAGAGGTGCAATAGCTTCCACGGTGGCGCATGACAGTCATAATATAGTGGCGGTTGGAACTTCGGATGAAGAAATTACTTCTGCAATCAATCAAATTATCGACTGCAAAGGTGGAATTCTGGCTTGTGAAGGTGATCGAACCTGTTTGTTACCGTTACCGATTTGTGGGTTAATTTCGGAACTTGAAGGTGAAGTTATAGCCAAACGATACGAAGAGGTAGATGCGATGGCTAAAGAGCTAGGTTCAAAATTACAGGCGCCATTTATGACAGTTGCTTTTATGTCTCTTCTTGTAATTCCTGAATTGAAATTAGGTGACAGAGGTTTGTTTGATGGAAGATCATTTGAATTCGTGAATCTGATGGAATAATTCATTTGTAAATAAATATTTTAAAAGTGGCCTGCAATTTATTGTAGGTCACTTTTTCGAAGGCTGGGGCTTTCTTTTGTCATTGGCAGGAATTTATGCCGTTATCAAATTGAAACTTTTTGGAAATCTGGTGAGCAAATTCCAACACAAGAGTATTTGATTTAACTATTCTTCCCAGATATTTTTCAAAGTATAATAACCGCCCGGGAAAACACAGAATTTACCAGTTGCAATTCGCATATTTCTTTCCAAAGATGAAATTTTTATAAAATCAACAGAATCTAGTTCAACATTCAGTGCGTTAAAATTCTCAAGAATTCGTGCATTGTTTACCGATTTTGGAATTACGGCTGTCCCACGTTGAATGCCCCATGCAAGAATAACCTGTGCTGGTGTACAATTGTGTTTAGCGGCAATTTTAGTTATGATTGGCTCATGAGTAGGACCTGCTTCACTTTTTGTCAAATGACGACTTCCTAAAGGAGAATAAGCAGTTACCAGAATGTGGTTCGAGTGACAAAATTCAACAAGTTGATTTTGTCCAAAATAAGGATGCAATTCAACCTGTAAAACTTCTGGAGCAATGATGTCTTTATCAATCAGCGTTTTGAGTTTGGGAATATTGAAATTAGAGACTCCGATATGAACTGCCAGTCCGGTTCTTTTTGCATTTTCCATGGCTTTCCAGGTAACGTCCAACGGAATTTCATCCAACGAAACAAGATCAGATTCACTGTGAGCCTGTTCATGTTGTGTTTTGAAAGCTACCGGCCAATGAATCAGATACAAATCAAGATAGTCCAGTTGCAGATCATGCAACGATTTACGAAGAGCAAATTCAACCCGTTCAGGTGCATGATCACTGTTCCAGAGTTTAGAAGTAATAAAAAGTTCATCACGTTTCACCATGCCGGTATCAAATGCAAATCTCAGTGCTTGACCGATTTCTGCTTGGTTCTGATAAACAGAGGCACAATCAAAGTGACGATAGCCAACTCGTATGGCTTCTAAAACAGCATCGTAAACTTCATTTTTATTTGATAACCAGGTTCCTAAACCCAAAACAGGAAGTTCATCTCCATTCTGAAAATATAGATTTTTCATTAGATATTTCTTTTAATATTTAAACGAAAAAGAAGACATAATTGTTTGTAACAGGATATTTTAAATATTTTGATTTTATTTTGTTCACAAAATTGGAAATGAAAATGGCTGACTTCTTTTGAGTTAAGCCAGCCACTCTTTTAGATTACAAATTAAAAGGGAAGATCATCTTCAATGTGAGGTGGTGCCTGTATGCCGTCTGCAGCTGGTGCAGAAGCAACATCGACAGCTTCAGTAGCTTCAGGTTTCTTTCCTAAAAGTTGAATTGTTTCAGCGTAGATTTCAGTGGTGTAACGTTTAACTCCTTCTTTTTCCCACGACCGTGTCTGAAGTTTACCTTCAACATAAATCTGGCTTCCTTTGCGAATGTATTTTTCTGCAATTTCAGCTAATCCGCGCCATGCAACAATATTGTGCCATTCTGTTTTTTCAGGAACCTGAGTTCCATTTTGCAATGTGTAAGCCCTGTCAGTGGTTGCCAATGTGAAATTTGCAACCGCTACATTTTTATCCAAATAACGAACTTCGGGATCTTTTCCTACATTCCCGACCAAGATTACTTTGTTTACTGCCATAATTTTAAATTAAAAGATTAGAACTGATTGTTAACAGGCAGTAAAAATAAACATTTATTTTGTAAAAACAAATAAAAATGCCAAATATTTTATTTAATTTAAAATATTCGGCATTAATGCCTTATAGAAGTACTTGGTTTGTCTGTTGGAATTGTTCAGATTTAGATTTTGTAATCCACTGCGGCTCGCGAAGTTCTTACTTTTCCAATAAAAGAAGCTACTTTTTTGTGTTCAATATGCTCCTGATAAACATCAAGATCGGCGAAATTCTCGAATTCGGAATATAATGCAATGTCAAAATCGGTTTTTGATGCGTTTGGAATATTAATTCCGACTTCAATTTTTTTAATTTCAGGAATAAAACCAGCTAAGTTCTCCAGTTCTTTTTTGATAATTTCTGCGTTTTCAACTTTCGTTTTACCTTCTGCATTTTCGGCTAGACAGAAGAATACAATATGTTTAATCATTTTTATAATTTTGTTATGGGTTGGCATTTAATCTGTTGTATTTTTATTTGCAGATAACTTTATAACTTTTGTTGTTTATCCGAAGGAAATAAATTCCTTTCCGGCTTGGTATGAAAAACCGTCCCTGTGTCAAATCACCGTTTAAAAGCAGCTGACCTGTGAGATCGAATAATTTTATCTGATTTTTCCCTTTTAAAATATTAATATAAATACCATCTCCCGAGGTACCAAAACTTACATTTTCATTATCGGTAGTTTGCAAATTTGAACCTCCCGAATTATCATTTTCAGCTTTTGATAAATTGTTCTGAACAGAGCCGTCCAGTTTAATCACAATATTTTGAGCAGATGAATGCTGATCACTTCTTGCAGTATTTTGAGCAAAAAGCATTCCGCTGAAAAAAAACAGGAGAAAATAAGTAATGATTCGATTCATTTGCATACTTGCTAAAAATGTCGTTTACAAATTCATATTTAAAGTTCGTTTTTCATTCGATCGGGATAGTCAACCGTGTAATGCAATCCCCGACTTTCTTTGCGTGCAATTGCTTGTTTAATAATCAAATATGCCACACTTATCACATTCCTGAGTTCGCATATTTCGCGTGAAACAACTGATTTTTCAAATAAAAGCTCGGTTTCACGGTATAAAATTTCTAAGCGGTTCAATGCTCGTTTCAAACGTAAATTCGAACGTACAATTCCAACATACGTGCTCATTATTTGTTCTACTTCCCTGAAAGTTTGTGTGATAAGCACCATTTCTTCCGGGAGCGAAGTACCTTCATCATTCCAGTTTGGTATGGAATCATTGAATGTCAGTGAACCAAGACTTTTTACTGAATCTTTCACAGCCGCGTCTGCATAAACAATGGCTTCGATCAACGAGTTAGATGCGAGTCGATTTGCTCCATGAAGTCCGGTACATGTGCATTCGCCGGCAGCATACAATCTGTTTATCGATGACTTACCATTCAAATCAACCGAAATTCCTCCACAAAGATAATGTTGTGTTGGCGAAACCGGAATATAATCTTTGGTTATATCAATCCCGTATTCCAGACACTTTTTATAGATATTTGGAAAATGTTTTTTCGTTTCTTCCGGATTTTCTTTAGTTACATCGAGATACACAAAATCGTTACCACGTATTTTCATTTCGTTATCAATGGCACGCGCTGTAATATCTCGTGGTGCCAACGAACCCCGATCATCATATTTCTGCATAAATTCTTTTCCATCCTGAGTGCGCAATACAGCACCAAAACCACGAATTGCCTCCGTAATTAGATACGTAGGCCGTTCGCCGGGATGATACAAAGCAGTTGGATGAAACTGAACAAATTCCATGTCTTTTATAATTCCACGTGCTCGATGAACCATTGCTATTCCGTCACCGGTGGCAATTTCAGGGTTTGTTGTAGTGGAATAGACGCTTCCGATTCCACCTGTTGCTAAAAACGTAATTTTGGCTAAAAACGTATGAATATGATTTGTTTGTTGATTCAAAACATACGCACCGTAACATTCAATATTGGGTGTGTGATGTGTAACAATTTGTCCCAAATGGTGTTGTGTCAGAATTTCAATGGCAAAAAAGTGTTCGAAAACATCAATTTCGGGATGCGCCTTTACCTGACGGATCAGACTTTCCTGAATTTCGTATCCGGTGTTGTCTTTATGATGAAGAATACGGTGTTCGGAATGTCCACCTTCCCGATGTAAATCGAAAAGTCCCTTTTCATCTTTATCAAAATCCACTCCCCAATTCAGTAATTCTTGAATCTGGGAAGGCGCTTCATAAACCACTTTTTCCACTGCTGCCAAATCGCAATGTCCATCGCCCGAAATTAAAGTGTCTTCTATGTGCTTTTCAAAATTGTCGGGTTCGTACATTACCGATGCTATTCCGCCCTGAGCAAAAGAAGTATTCGATTCACTCAACGTGGTTTTACAAAGCAAAGCAACTTTGCCATATTTTGCGGCTTTCAGTGCAAAACTTATGCCTGCAATTCCGCTTCCAATAACCAAAAAATCAAATTTACGTGTCATCTTTATGGTCAAAAAATAAAATTCTATAATCTGAAATCAAATCAATCAACTTAATTCATCTAACAATGAACCTACCGACTATGTTGAAAAAAAATGAGCGGTAGGGTAATTTACTGCTCTATCTTTTATTCAACTTAAAAACGTATTATGTAAGCTCTTCGTTTTTTGTGGTTTACATGTTCAAAACTTCCCCATTGAGAGGACATTTTGGTGTTTGTTTCCAACTCAGGATTACTTTCAGCAAATTTGTAACCATTTTTTGCGCTGTTTGGCATAATATCGGCAAACATTATTGAATTCACTCCTCTGTTTTGATAATCAGGATGAACAGCCATTAAATACAAATCCACCACATCGTTTTTATACAAAGCATGAAGCATATAATACCAACCAAACGGAAAAAGGCTTCCTTTTGCTTTTTGCATGGCTTTTGTAAAACTTGGCATCGCAATTCCCAACGCCACTACGTCATCTTTTTCATCAACCACAATGGAAATTGTATCCAAGCGGAAAAAGCTGAAATACATTTTGATATAAAATGCAATTTGTTTTTCGTTCAGTTTAGTGAAACCATATAAATGCGAATAACACAAATTCAGTAAATCAAAGATTTTAAGAGCGTATCGGTCTATTGTCTCTTTTCTTGATTTACAGTGCACCGATTTCAGGTTGTATTTTTGTTTAACGATATCGGCAATTCTAAAATATTTTTCAGGAAATACCTCCGGAACGGTAATTTTATATTCTTTCCAGTCAATATCCTTGACAAAACCGTAATCTTCAACATGTTTTATATAATACGGATAATTGTAATTGGTAGCCATCGTTCCCAGTTGGTCATAACCTTCAATAAGCATTCCCTCTCGATCCAAATCGGTAAATCCAAGCGGACCATGAATGGCAGTCATTCCTTTTTCTTTTGACCAGGCAATTGCTTGATCAAAAAGTGCAGTTGATACTTCAACATCGTCAATGAAATCTGTCCAGCCAAAGCGAGCGTGTTTTTCATTCCATGTTTTGTTCGAAATTGAGTTAATTATACAGCCGATACGTCCTACAATTTTGTTATTTTTATAGGCGAGGAAATAAGCAACTTCACAAAAATCTAACGCTGGGTTTTTTCCTTTGCTAAGATTCATAAAATCATCTATTAATAAAGGTGGAGCGGCAAACTCGCAATCTTTATAAAGGTTTATTCCAAACCAAATATATTTTTTTAATTCTTTTTTTGTCGTTACTTCCCGTATGGTTACTGACATAGGATAACTTTTATTAATTTACAATTCACAATTTTAGATTTACGATTAATCGACTTTACTAACATTACAAACTTACTCTTTTTTCCAACAATACCACATTTTCCACATGATGCGTATGTGGAAACATATCAACCGGTTGAATAGCCGCTACCTTATATTTTGAGTCCAGTAAATTTAAATCACGTGCCTGAGTTGCCGGATTGCAACTAACGTAAACAATCCGTTTCGGGTCAGCGAATAAGATGGCATTAATCACATCTTCATGCATACCAACTCGTGGTGGATCAGTGATAATTACATCCGGTTTGCCATGTTTTTCAATAAAAGCTGCATTCAAAATGTCTTTCATATCGCCGGCATAAAACAGCGTATTTTCAATATTATTCAGTTTTGAATTGACAAAAGCATCTTCAATGGCTTCGGGAACGTATTCAATTCCGATAACCTGCTTGGCTTGATGTGCCACAAAGTTAGCAATGGTTCCGGTTCCTGTATATAAATCGTAGACCAGTTCTTTTCCTGTCAATCCGGCAAAGTTACGTGTCACTTTATATAATTCGTAAGCTTGATCGGAATTGGTTTGATAAAATGATTTCGGACCGATTTTGAATTTCAGACCTTCCATTTCTTCGTAAATACATTCATTTCCTTTAAAAACCAACACTTCCTGATCGGTTATTGTATCGTTAGCTTTTGAGTTTATGACGTATAAAAGTGAAGTGATTTGCGGAAACTTATCGGCAATATGTTTCAAAAGTGCATCCTGTGCTTCTTTGTCTTCGTAAAAGAAAATAATAATCACCATTAATTCACCTGTAGAAGTGGTACGAATCATCATGGTGCGTAAAAAGCCTTCCTGAGAGCGTAAATCAAAGAAAGTCAGTTCATTTTCTAGCGCATACCTACGAACTTCATTCCGAATTTCGTTGGAATCTTCAGTTTGTAGCCAACATTTATTGATGTCGAGCACTTTGTCAAATGCTCCCGGAATATGAAAACCAACTGCATTCATGGTTTCGAAAACTTTTCCTTCTGCAATTTCTTCGTTTGTTCTCCAACGTTTATTCGAGAAAGTAAATTCAAGTTTATTCCGGTAAAATTCTGTTTTGGCAGAGCCAAGAATCGGCATGACATCAGGTAATTCAATTTTCCCAATTCGTGTCAGATTATCGACAACCTGTTTTTGTTTGTAACGGATTTGTTCGGAGTAGGGGAGTATCTGCCATTTGCAGCCGCCACAAATTCCAAAATGTTCGCAAACTGCTTCCACTCTATTTTCCGAAAAACTGTGGAAAAGGATTGGACGAGCTTCCATAAAATGGCTTTTCTTGCGCGTTATCTGCAAATCGACAACATCGCCGGGAACAACAAACGGTACAAATACCACCATGTCGTTTACTTTGACAATAGCTTTTCCTTCTGCGGCAATATCGGTGATGGTTACATTGGTGAGAATGGGATGCGGTTTTTTATTTTTGGCCATAATTACAGTCAACAGTTATCAGCCAACAGTTAGCGGTGCTGATATGTTTTATTTGTTTCAGGATACAAAAATACGAATTTTATTCCTAAAACACGAAGGGAGCAATTGAACCACTCAATTTAGCTTTGAAAGTATCTTAATGGAATTTTTCTTGTTTTTCGAGTTTTTCGATAATTGCAGTCATTCGTTTAGCCCGTATTTTTGCATTTACTGAAGTTTGCAATCGCCAACCGATGGTATATAAATTTGTTTTGTTCAATGTTTTAAAGAAGTCGTAAGCAGTTCTATTTTTACTTATTTCAAAAATAAAATCATCGGGTATCACCATGTTTCCGGGCGAATCGTACGAACTGTCCCAGCGGCCATCCGCTTTTGCGGTCTCAAATTCATTTAATCCGGAAGGTTGCATTTTTCCTTCTTTAATCAGACGCTCTGCTTTTTCAACATTCCGTTTCGACCATATACTTTTGGAACGGCGTGGAGTAAACCTCTGGATATAGGATTTTTCATCCATTTTATTCAATTGCCCATCGATCCAACCATAACAAAGTGCTGTTTCCAAAGCTTCATCATAAACAATTGTGGCGACTCCTGAATTCTTTTTGTAAAACTGAAGCCATATCCCGTTCGTATCCTTGTAATTCAGTTTCAGCCAATTCTCAAAATCGATTTTAGAAACAAATGATATAACGGGTATATCATGATTTTTACTCTTTTCCGCCATCTGAATAACTTAAAGTCTCTTTTCTCTTTTTATTTCCTTTATAATTTCTGCAATTCCTTCCTGATAAGTAGTTATCCTATAATCGGGGAATCGTTGCATAAATTTTGAAGAATCGAAAAGATGATCTGCTTGATAACGGTACAAAATTTCAACAGTTTCTTTTAAATACGGATTAAAATGACCCATCAACTTTATGAACCAATCTTGCAATACAACATAATGCAATCTTTTACCATAAACCTCACTCGCTTCATGGATGAATTCTTTTGCCGTCAGTCGGTTCGGATCACAGGGTAAATGCCATGTCTGACCATAAGCATCCCCTGTATTTCCAAGCAATGCCACAGCCTTTCCGGCATCAGGAGTATACATCAGCGTGCGTTTTGTATTATCCTTGCACAGAACTTTGATCTTTTTTGAATTCCGTATGTTTTGGAAAACCAACGCGTTCGTGATACTTTTTGTATTCCTTGGTCCGTAAAATTCCGGTGCGCGACAAATCATGGCGGTAACTTCATTAAACTTCATTGCATTCAAAAGCATGGTACTCACTTTCTTTCTCACTTTGCCTTTCAGTCCTGTCGCTCTAAATGCATGTCCTTCTTTAATCAAACCCTGTGTCGGTCCGTACATATAGGTGTTATCGAAGAAAACTAGTTTCGCCTGATTATTTATACATGCATTGATAACATTTTCCATGATAATCGGCCACCGTTCTTGCGTAATAAGAGCCACATTGGGCATTCCAACCGTGAGATAAACAATCTCGCTTCCTCTTACGGCCTCATTGACTTCATTGGCATACAACAAATCCGCCGAAAAAATAGTGTCACTTTCGTGTACTTTTCGTGGATTTCTGCTCACCAATCTTAAATCGGTTGTAAAGTTTTTATGTAACTCTTTGGCTACTTCAGTCCCGATTATTCCGTTTGCTCCGAGTATTGTTTGCATTTTCTTCGATTTTATTTAAGGTTATAATAAATCTGATTTAATGAAGGAATCACAATTTCTCACTTCGTTCGAAATGACAATCAGTTACTCCAGCTTAAATATAAATATAAACATTGTCATTCAGCGTGAAGTGAAGAATTCAAATGTTTTTATTGGACAATAATGTATAGAAATAAACCAACAAATTATTCCGGCCAACGACCTTGCATTTGTCGCGCAAGCATCCATGCAGGATATTCTGATGACAATGCGCTGATTTCGTTTAGTTTTTGCATGTCATCGGATGTCAGTTCCAGTTTGACGGCTTCAATATTGTCATTTAATTGTTGTAAATTTCTAGCACCGATAATTGTACTGCATACTCCGGGTTGTTTTGTCACCCAGTTCAACGCCACAGCAGCAACCGAAACGTCATGATTTTTGGCAATTCCGGCCATTACATCAATAATGTCGTATGCTTTTTCTTTGTTGATTGGCGGAAAATCAAAGGTATCACGTCGACTATTTCCGGCAATTTGATTGTCGCGTGTATATTTTCCTGACAAAAAGCCACCAGCCAGCGGGCTCCAGGGCATGATGCCAATATTTTCGCTTAATGCCATAGGCACAATTTCACGCTCGATATCACGTCCGGCAATGGTATAATAATTCTGCGAAGCAATAAACTTTGTCCAGCCCATTTTTTCGGCGTAACTGTTGGCTTTCATAACTTTCCATGCCGGATGATTGCTCACCCCAATATAGCGTACTTTGCCCGAACGAACCAGGTCTTCCAGTCCACGCATAGTTTCTTCGAGCGGTGTAATCGGATCCACTCCGTGAATATACAGTAAATCGATATGCGAAAGTTGAAGTCTTTGGAGGCTGTCGTTCACCGAATCCATAATATGAAGCCTCGAAAGTCCGATTTGATTAGCTCCTGCACCCATACGCAACCGCACTTTGGTAGCAATCACTACATTTTGATGCGAAACACCTATCTTTTTCAACGATTCACCCAACAATGTTTCAGCAAGACCTTCGGAATATGCATTGGCAGTATCGATAAAATTAATGCCGCTGTCGAGCGAAGTTTTTACAATCCCGTTCACTTCATCCTGTGGCAATTGCCCTATGGCCTGCCACATACCTTTACCACCGAATGTCATGGTTCCCAGACAAAGTTCCGAAACCAATACGCCTGTTTTTCCTAATTCATTATATTTCATATTTCTATTCTGTTTTATTTATGTTTAAAAACAATAAACCGAAACGAAAGGTTCAATCTGGATTCAGACATAATAAAAGCAGGATAACTTTTTGAAGTAATCCTGCTTTTCAAATCTATTTTTTTTGTTGTTATTGACTTCGAGACATTTATTAGCCCTGTCAATTCCCTCAATGCCGCGCGAATTCATCCTGTGGCATTTTATTCTTCCGGTTTTGTTTATTTAACCACGTGAAACAATCGCTCCTGCTGGCGCAAGTTTGTAACTTGTGCCTTGCTTTGAAAAAGCTAATAATTTCCTTCTTTCTTGCTCTATCGAGCAACACACCGATTACAAATCGGCGCGAGCGGGGGGTTTCTTTCTCTTATTCATTGTTGAGAAACACGTTTTCTTGCTCGTTTTTATTGTCATCCATGGATGCTCGGCTGTCCATCCCCTCGTTGGGTCAGTCGTACTGGTACGAACGGTTGTTCATCCTCTCGTTGGGTCAGTCGTACTGGTACAAACGGTTGTTCATCCTCTCGATGGGTCAGTCGTACTAGTACGAACGGTTGTTCATCCTCTCGTTGGGTCGTTCGTACTAATACGCACGCTTTTTGACCTCAATTTTAGTCCGTTTTCGGTTCTTTTCTTCTTTTTTTATTACACTGGCGCACAGTCCTTTTTAAAACAAATAGAGACGCAATATATTGCTCCTGCTGGCGCAAGTTTGTAACTTGTGCCTTGCTTTGAAAAAGCTAATAATTTCCTTCTTTCTTGCTCTATCGAGCAACACACCGATTACAAATCGGCGCGAGCGGGGGTTTGTAGTCTTTCAAAACCTCCATGTTCCCAACATAGCCTGTTTGTATGTCTTACAAAACCTCCATGTTCCCAACATAGCCTGTTTGTAGTCTTTCAAAACCTCCATGTTCCCAACATAGCCTGTTTGTAGTCTTACAAAACCTCCATGTTCCCAACATAGCCTGTTTGTAGTCTTACAAAACCTCCATGTTCCCAACATAGCCTGTTTGCAGTCTTACAAAACCTCCATGTCCCCAACATAGCCTGTTTGTATCACTGCGTTGTTTGAAAAACAACCATTAAAAATAAATCGCTCTACAAGGCAACACCGATTACAAATAGGAGCTTGCGGGGATTTATGCAGCAAATATAGTTAATATATTTGCAATTATAAACAGACTGTCGTTGTTTTATTTAAAGAATTGTTATACAACCCCTGTAAATACAAATAGAGACGCAATATATTGCGTCTCTACCAAAAATATTATAACCGAAATCCTACAATTCCAGATCAATATTGTGTAATTCCACCCACGGCAGACCGTGAATGTTCAGTTGTTCCATAAACGGGTCGGGATTAAATTCTTCCACGTTGTATACGCCTGGTTTTTTCCAGATGCCTTTCATAAACATCATGGCGCCAATCATGGCCGGTACGCCGGTGGTGTAACTTACGCCCTGAGTGCCGGTTTCTTTGTATGCGGCTTCGTGGCTGCAATTGTTGTACACGTAATATGTCGTTTCTTTTCCGTCTTTCAATCCTTTGATGCGACAACCAATCGAAGTCCATCCCGTATAGTTTTCTCCTAAATCTCCCGGATTTGGTAAAACAGCTTTCAGAAACTGAATCGGAACAATCTTTTGTCCGTTATATTCCACTTCGTCGATGCGCGCCATGCCGATATTCTGAATAACGCGTAAATGAGTCAGGTATTCCTGTCCGAAAGTCATCCAGAAACGGGCACGTTTGATAGTCGGATAGTTTTTTACCAGCGATTCCAGTTCTTCGTGGTAAATTACGTACGATTCTTTCGGGCCAATTTCGGGATAATTCAGGGGTTGATGAATTTGGTGTGGTTCTGTTTCCACCCATTCACCGTTTTCCCAATATTTTCCGCGTTGAGTGACTTCACGGATATTGATTTCCGGATTGAAGTTGGTAGCAAATGCTTTGTGATGATCGCCGGCATTGCAATCCACAATATCCAGATAATGAATTTCGTCGAAATAATGTTTGGCGGCATAAGCGGTGAAAATGCTGGTTACTCCGGGATCGAATCCGCAACCAAGAATGGCTGTTAATCCTGCTTTTTCAAACTTTTCTTTGTACGCCCACTGCCAGCTGTATTCAAAATGTGCTTCGTCTTTCGGTTCGTAGTTGGCGGTGTCCAAGTAGTTTACTCCGGCTTCGAGGCAAGCATCCATAATCGTCAGATCCTGATAAGGAAGAGCTACATTGATAAGTAATTCCGGTTTATAATCGTTGAGCAATTTTACCAATTCCGGAACATTGTCAGCGTCAATTTGAGCCGTTTTAATGTCTGCACCATAGCGTTTTTTTACGTCGGCAGCAATGACATCACATTTAGATTTGGTACGGCTTGCCAACATGATTTCAGTAAAAACATCCGGATTCTGAGCCACTTTGTGGACTACAACGGTTCCCACGCCTCCGGCGCCGATAATCAATACTTTTCCCATTTTATTGTTGAGATTAAATTATTAGTATACAAAAATAGTCGTTATTTCGGAATTAGGAAACAAATTAGGGAAAAGCAGTTTCCTAACTGCTTGAAATTGTCATCAAGCGACTGTGAAGTCGGTTGTCCCCCGGTAGATTTCTACATCTCTAAAAAGTAAAACATTTCATTAAATCTTTATACGGACTTATGATGTTTGAAATAAGTTATTTCATATTTTCTTTCAAAAACATTCCGGTGTATGAGTCCTTACATTTTGCAATTTCTTCGGGTGTTCCTTCAAAAACCACGGTACCGCCTTTTTCTCCACCTTCGGGACCAATATCAATAATGTGATCGGCACATTTGATAATTTCGATATTGTGTTCGATAATAATCACAGTATGTCCTTTTGCAATCAGCGCATCAAAGGCTTTGAGCAAGGTTTTGATATCGTGAAAATGTAGTCCGGTTGTCGGTTCATCGAAAACAAAAATGGTTGGTTCCGGTTTTTCGTTGGCTAAAAACGAAGCCAGCTTTACCCGTTGACTTTCACCGCCCGAAAGTGTGCTGCTCGATTGTCCGAGTTTCACATAACCCACACCGACATCCTGCAGCGGTTTCATACGTTTCACGATTTTCTTTTCGGTATTGCCCGTGCCTTGTGAGAAAAATTCGATGGCCTGATTGACTGTCATTTCCAGCACATCAAATATATTGACGCCTTTATATTGTACATCGAGAATGTCTTGTTTGAAACGTTTGCCATGACAATGTTCACATTCAAGCACCAAATCGGCCATAAATTGCATTTCAACCGTAACTGTTCCTTCACCCTGACATTCTTCGCAACGACCGCCTTCGGTATTGAACGAAAAATAAGAAGCCGTATAATTCATTTGCTTCGAAAGTTGCTGATCGGCAAATAATTTCCGTATTTCGTCGTATGCTTTAATATAAGTCACCGGATTGGAACGCGACGAACGCCCGATGGGATTCTGATCGACAAATTCAATATCCTTAGCCAAATGCATGCTGCCTTTCAGCATTCCAAACTGACCGGTTCGGTCGGCAACACCACCGTAATGTTTTTTTAAAGCCGTGTAGAATACGTTGCGCACCAATGAAGATTTCCCCGAACCGCTGACGCCGGTAACAACCGTCATCACGTTTAACGGAAATTTTACATTAATTCCTTTCAGATTATTTTCGCGTGCGCCGATTACTTCAATATAATTATTCCACTTTCGTCGATGCGATGGAACGTCTATTTTTTCTTCACCAGTTAAATATTTCAAAGTATATGAGTTCTCGCTAACTAAAATCCCCCCTGTGGGGGGTGGGGGGGCTCCTTGAAATACCACTTCACCTCCCAAGCGTCCGGCATTTGGACCAATATCGATAAGATAATCGGCAGCACGCATAATTTCTTCATCGTGTTCCACAACCACCACCGTATTTCCCAAATCGCGTAACTGTTTCAGCACTTTTATAAGCAAATGCGTATCGCGTGAATGCAATCCGATACTCGGTTCATCCAAAATATAAAGCGAACCCACCAGACTGCTTCCCAAGGATGTGGCCAAATTTATGCGCTGACTTTCACCACCCGAAAGTGAATTCGAAAGTCGGTTCAGCGTCAGATAACCCAATCCGACATCCATCAAGAAATGAATTCGGTTATTTATTTCAATCAATAATCGTTTCGCAATGGCTGCGTCCTGTTTGTCCAACTGTATATTTTCAAAGAAATCATTCAGTTTTTCAATGGACATTAAAACCAAATCGGAAATTGATTGTCCTGAAATTCGAATGTACGACGCTTCTTTTTTCAGACGGCTACCGTGACATTCAGGACAAATGGTTTTACCACGATATCGTGCCAACATGACGCGGTACTGAATTTTATACTGATTGGATTCAAGCATTTTAAAAAAAGCATTCAATCCTTCAAAATACTGATTTCCAGTCCAAATCAAATGACGTTGTTCGTCGGTAAGTTCGTAGTAAGGTTTATGAACAGGGAAATTAAATTTCGAAGCGGTCTGAATCAATTGTTTTTTCCATTCGCTCATCACTTCGCCTTTCCAGCAAGCCACGGCATCCTCGAAAATTGAAAGTGTTTTATTTGGAACAACCAGATCTTCATCAATTCCAATAACTCGTCCAAATCCTTCGCAAACCGGACAAGCTCCAATAGGGCTGTTGAAGCTAAATGTGTGGACGGTTGGTGTTTCAAATTTCATCCCATCGGCTTCAAAGCTTTTGGAAAAATATAATTTCACACTTTCAGCTCCCCTCTCCTCAAGGAGAGGGGTTGGGGGTGAGGTGATTTTTAAAATACAAGAACCATTTCCTTCCAAAAAAGCAGTTTCAACAGAATCGGTCAAACGACTGATACCGCTTTGAGTCCTGTCAACGGTCAATCGGTCGATAATCAAGAAAACATCCGGATTTTTCTTCAGAATTTTATCTGAATCAATAAGTTCCTGAATTTTATAGGTCTCATCATTTACTTCAACACGACTAAAACCCTGCTTTAGTAAACTTTGCAGTTCATCTTGTATCGTTTTACCTTCTGAAACGGAAACTTGCGTAAGAATCAATAATTTTGTTTCATCCGGAAATTCCAACGCCGCTTTTACCACATCTTCGGCTTCGTGCTTTCTTACAACTTCTCCCGAAATAGGTGAATAAGTCACGCCAATTCTTGAAAAAAGCAGCTTGATATATTCGTAAATTTCGGTGGAAGTTCCGACTGTTGAGCGTGGATTGCGGGTATTTACCTTTTGTTCAATGGCAATTGCCGGTGGAATTCCTTTTATAAAATCGACTTCGGGTTTGCTCATTCGTCCCAGAAACTGACGAGCATAAGCAGAAAGACTTTCCACATACCTGCGTTGCCCTTCTGCATAAAGTGTATCAAAAGCTAGTGAAGATTTACCTGAGCCGGAAAGTCCGGTGATTACTACCAGTTTGTTGTGTGGAATTTCGACGTCAATGTTTTTTAGATTATGAACACGTGCGCCTTTTATGCTGATTTTATCTTGTCTGATCATGTTTTTTAATTCTCAATTTGCAATTTCAACAAATGCGACAGCTAAAAGTTGAGTTTCATTTGTTGAACCTGCAAAGATACGATTAAAGCACGTAAAATTTTAAAGCATAGAATTGAATTTATCCTAAATATCAATATATCATCCTGAATATGACTTGCAATATTTTCAGGATAAAAAACTGAAGGGAATTAAATAAAAAAATCCGGTGCTTATCTGCATCGGATTTTTCTGATAGTGTTTGTACGTTTACAACAAACTATCCGGATTTAATGCGTCTTTTTCAATATCTAGAAAATATTTATACGTTCCAACTCTTAATTCGGCACAAGAATCATAATCGCAAACAATAATTCCCATCGGGTGTAATTGTAATGCACTGATCGTCCACATATGGTTAATTGGTTCTTCCACAGCATGACGTAAAGCACGTGCTTTGTTGTGTCCTGATGTAATGATCATGACTTCTTTTGCATCCAAAACCGTTCCCACACCAACCGTAATGGCTGTTTTCGGAACTTTATTTACATCATTGTCGAAAAAACGTGAATTGGCAATAATTGTATCTGTTGTCAGCGTTTTTTGACGAGTACGTGAAGCCAGTGAAGAAGCCGGCTCATTGAAAGCAATATGTCCATCGGCACCAATACCTCCTAAAAACAAATCAATTCCGCCCATGCTTTTTATTTTAGACTCATAAGCTTCACATTCGGCATCCAAATCCTCAGCATTACCGTTTAAAATATTTGCGTTTTCAGGTTGAATATCGATATGACTGAAAAAATTACTCCACATAAATGTATAATAACTTTGATCGTGATTTTGTGGTAATCCCACATATTCGTCCATATTGAAAGTTACAACATTTTTGAATGACACCGCACCTTTTTTGTACAATTCGATTAAAACGCGATACACTCCGAGTGGACTTGAACCGGTTGGCAAGCCTAAGACGAATGGTTTTTCGGGGGTAGGGTTAGCTTTTTTAATTTTGGCCATGATATAATTTGCTGCCCATTTCGATACATTTTGATAATCAGGTTGGATAATAAGTCTCATTTTATTTAGTGTTTATAGTTTCGATTGCAAAGTTACAGATTTCCATGGATTTTAATCTTTAATTCCGTACTAAAAAGCTTTAATATTGTTTATAAACGGACATAATCCAATTTCATTATTTTTATAAATCGATACTCCTTTGTATATTTGCAAAAAAACAGTTATATATATGTGCAATCTGAGAAAGTTGTTATTTTTTGTTTTCACTTTTTGTTTGTTTGTCCCTTTGCAAGCAACTGTAGTTTCCGAATCAGTTCAATTGATTCAGCGTGTTTTGCCAGGTCATTCCAATGATTTTATTGTTCAGCAAATTCCATCCGAAAACGGAAAAGATGTCTTTGAAATAGAATCAAAGAATGGGAAAATTATACTTCGCGGCAATAATGGAGTTTCAGTTGCAACAGCATTTAACTGGTATTTGAAAGAATTCGCATTGGTAAGTTATGATTGGATGGCCATAAAACCTCTTTCATTTGCTGGCAAATTACCATTTCCCTCGCATAAAATCAGAAAAACCAGTTGGGCTGAACAACGTTTTATCAATAATACTTGTACTTTCGGTTATACTTTTCCTTATTGGGATTGGAATCAGTGGCAACGATTTATTGACTGGATGGCCATGAACGGTATTAACCGCCCGCTAATGCAAGCGGGACAAGAGGCAGTTTGGCTGAAAGTCTGGGAATCGTTTGGTATGAGTGATTTAGAAGTACGAACTTATTTTTCGGGACCGGCGCATTTACCTTGGCATCGAATGACAAATATGGATAAGTGGGGCGGACCGTTACCAATTTCGTACATTCATGGTCAATGTGAATTACAAAAGAAAATACTCGATCGTTCGCGTGCATTAGGCATGAAACCTATTCTTTCGGCTTTTGCCGGCCACATTCCTATACAGCTTCAAACTATTTTTCCCTCAGCGAAAATTACACCGATTAAACCGGGTTGGGGTAAAATGGATATTGAATACACTACCTTTTTTCTGGATCCGACAGATTCTTTATTTGCTGAAATACAGAAACGATTTTTGATTGAACAAGAAAAGCTTTACGGGACAGATCATCTTTATTCTGCCGATCCATTTAACGAAATTCCACCACCAAGTTGGGAAGCTGAATTTCTTGCCAATGTTGGAAAGACCATTTATCATACCATGTCGGCAGTAGATAAAAATGCGATATGGTACCAAATGTCATGGACGTTTTATCATGATTCAAAGCACTGGACACAGCCACGCTTAGCTGCAATGATCAATGCAGTTCCGAAAGGAAAGCTCATTTTTCTGGATTATGTGTGTGAAGAAGTGGAGTATTTCCGAAAATCCGATAATTTTCACGGAGCTCCTTTTATCTGGAATTATCTCGGAAATTTTGGTGGGAACACCTATTTGGTGGCACCGGTTAATAAGGTTTTATCCAGAATTTCTAAAATAAATACAATTCAAAATTGTGTCGGTGTCGGTTCTACACTCGAAGGTTTGAATATAAATCCTGAAATTTACGAAATGGTTTTTGAAATGCCATGGAGAAACAGCGCAATAAATATCGATAATTTGTTTTCTGATTATGCTGACAGAAGAACGGGAAATAAAGATAAATCGGTAGAGGATGCATGGATTATGCTCAGAAAGAATGTATTGTTGGATTCGGCAGTTGCAATAAAATGTCACAGTGTTGTCTATCAGGTTTCACCGATAATGGATTTAAATAAAAACTTCTGGACCACAAATCCAAGGTTTCCTTATAAAAATTATCAATTGGCTGATGCTTTGAATAAAATGTTTCAGGCAAACGAAAAGTCAAGGCAATCGGATGGATATCAATTTGATGTTGTAAATCTGACTCGTCAGGTATTGGGAAACTATGGAATGGTTTTGTACGATAAAATGTTGGATGCGTATCAGCAAAAAGATCTGGCTAAATTTAGACTTTATTCAAAATCATTTTTGAACTTAGGATTTGAAATTGATAGTTTGCTGGCAACACGACATGAATTTTTATTAGGAAAATGGCTTTTGGATGCCAGAAATTGGGGAACAGATGCTTCAGAAAAAGCATATTACGAAAGAAATGCCCGGGAAATTATTACAACATGGCATAAAGCCGGAGGTGGACTCGTTGATTATGCCAATCGGCAATGGAACGGATTGATTCGTAGCTATTACCTGCCTCGATGGGTTGAATTCCTAAATCGTTTAGATGATTCATTGCAAAAAAACCAACCATACGACGAAAAATCATTTAAAAAGTGGTGTATAGGTTTTGAACAAAAATGGGTAAATACACCTTCTTCAGGTTTTGCAGAAATAGAAAAAGGAGATGCTGTAAAACAAGCACAAGATCTTTTCGGAAAATATGAAAACGAATTAATGATTCAAAACTAAATGTAAATTTTATTTTTGTGCTGAAAAGAAAATCCACAAACAAACTTAGAAGTTTATTCTAATTTTGAAAATTAAAGAAATGCACTTGAAAATTAATTTTCAAGTGCATTTCTTTAAGATAAATCTCAAGTGTGTTTTTAGTATGCCGATTCGAACTGTTCAAGAAAACGGACATCATTTTCGGAGAACATGCGAAGGTCTTTTACCTGATATTTGAGGTTGGTGATGCGTTCCACGCCCATTCCAAATGCATAACCGGAATAAATTTTGGAGTCAATACCGCAATTTTCAAGCACGTTAGGATCAACCATCCCGCAACCGAGAATTTCGACCCAACCAGTGTGTTTGCAGAACGGACAACCTTTTCCACCGCAGATATTACACGAAATATCCATTTCGGCACTTGGCTCGGTGAATGGAAAATAAGACGGGCGTAAACGAATTTGAGTATGTTCGCCGAACATTTCTTTGGCAAAATACATCAAGGCTTGTTTCAGGTCGGCAAACGAAACATCTTTTTCAATATAAAGTCCTTCCACCTGATGGAAAAAGCAGTGTGCGCGGTACGAAATGGCTTCGTTACGATAAACCCGGCCAGGGAACAACATCCGAATCGGTGGTTTTTGTGTTGCCATAACCCGTGATTGAACCGATGATGTATGGGTACGAAGCAAAATATCAGGATTTTGTTCAATAAAAAACGTGTCCTGCATATCACGAGCAGGATGTTCGGGTGGGAAATTCAAAGCACCAAAAACATGCCAGTCATCTTCAATTTCAGGTCCTTCGGCAATGGTAAAACCGATTCGGGAAAAAATCTCGATAATTTCGTGTTTTACCAGCGAAAGTGGATGCCGTGTTCCAAGTTTGATTGGGTCTGCACTACGCGTTAAATCAGTTTTATCTTCGTTTGCTGAATTATCGTTGAATGATTCTTTAAGTTCATTTATTTTGTCCTGAGCAGCATTCTTTAATTCGTTCAACAGTTGACCAACTTCGCGTTTTTCTTCGTTTGCCACGTTTCTGAAATCGTTGAAAAGTTCAGATACCTGGCCTTTTTTACTTAAATATTTTATGCGAAGTGCTTCCAGTTCTTCCTGACTGGCTGCTGACAGTTTGTTCACTTCTTCAAGCAGTTCATTTATCCGGTTTCTCATCTTGTAATTCTTTTATCTTCAGAACGGTAAGGAGCCTGATTCCAAATGTTTAAAGATTCATTTGCAGGCTCTTGCATTTTTTCTAACTGATTGCAAAAGTAATCAATTTTCAACAAAATTCTGTTCTGTTTAAAAAAATACTCTTCTAATTCATTTTTTGTCTGAATTTTGCCTTATATTTGTCATACGTTAAACAAATTGAATATGCAAATTGAAAATATACTTCAGTTTCTTACTGAATTGAAAATCAACAATAACCGAGAGTGGTTTGCTGAAAATAAAACGCGTTTTGATGAATTGAAAAAATACTTTGAGCAAATTTGCAAAGATTTGATTGTTGAAATATCAAAATTTGACGAAGATATTAAACATGTTGAAGTGAAGGATTGTGTTTTTAGAATTTACCGTGATATCCGGTTTTCACACGATAAAACTCCCTATAAAACACATTTCGGAGTTTACATAGCTTCGGCTGGAGGGAGAAAAAGTCAACGAGGAGGTTATTATCTTCATCTTGAGCCGGCTGGTTGTTTTGTTGCTGTTGGTGTTTGGTCGCCTGAACCCAATATGCTTAAGGCGCTGCGTCAGAGTATTTACGATAATATTGACGAACTGAATGAAATCCGTAATAATCCTGAATTTTCGCAGTATTTCACTACCTTTTTTCAAGAAGACAAACTGAAAACAGTGCCAAGAGGTTTCCCAAAAGACTTTCCGGATGCTGAGTTCCTGAAACTCAAACATTATATTGCTGAATATAAACTGGATGATGCAATTCTGAAAAAAGAAGATTTTGTTCTACAAATTGCCAAAATCGTGAAATGTGCCTATCCATTAAATAAATTTCTGAATTACACGGTTGATGAAACCAATTAATAATAAACTATTTACACGCAGAAGATGATTTTAGACTCTCTTGAAAATGCCGGATTATATCAATCCATCAACCCTCGTTTTAAAAAAGCATTCGATTTTTTGCAAAACACGGATTTACTTGCTTTGCCTTTAGGAAAAATAGAACTTGAAGGTTCAGATTTGTTTGTCAATGTTGTTGAAATGGATGGCAAAACAGCTGATGAAGCCAAAATGGAAACACATAAAAACTATATTGATATTCAGATTCCGGTAACAGCGACTGAAACAATGGGTTGGATTGCTGGAAACAAGTTGTCACAAACAACTCAGGAATACAATGCGGAAAAAGATGTTGCTTTCTTTGCTGATAAAGCAACTAATTTTATTGTGGTTAAAGCATTCGAATTTGCGATATTTTTCCCCCAAGATGGTCATCAACCGGGAATTGCTGAAGGCAATTTCAGAAAAGTAATTGTTAAAGTGCTGGTTTAGATTAATATTCTGTGTTTTTTTTGTAAATAACTGTTGCATAAATAAATATATGAGAGAACTTAAGATTTTAAAATCCGATCCATGGCTTGCACCTTATGCAGATGCAATAAAGGGACGCTATGATTATTTTGAAGCTATAGAAAAAAAGCTGGTTGGCGAAGGGTCGAATTTATCAAGTTTTGCGACTGGATATTTGTATTTTGGTCTTCACAGATTATCCGACGGTTGGATTTTTCGGGAATGGGCGCCCAATGCAACTGCCATTTTTCTGATTGGCGATTTTAATAACTGGCAGCGACATCCGGATTATCAACTAAAAAGACTTCAAAACGGTATTTGGGAAATTCGTTTACCCGATTATGCAATGGCTCATTCTCAGCTCTATAAATTGCTGATGGAATGGGAAGGTGGAAGCGGTGAACGTATTCCTGCCTGGGCAAGACGTGTTGTACAAGATGAAGTGACTAAAATTTTCAGTGCACAGGTTTGGAGTCCTTTTCAGCCTTATGTTTTCAAAAACACCGGTTTCAAACCCAAAACAGATCCATTGTTAATTTACGAATGTCATATCGGCATGTCGAGTTCGGAAGAAAAGGTTTCTACTTACGAAGAATTCCGAATAAATATTTTACCGCGAATTTTGCGTGACGGTTATAATTGCATTCAGATAATGGCTATTCAGGAGCATCCGTACTACGGTTCGTTCGGCTATCATGTGTCCAGTTTTTTTGCCGCATCTTCTCGTTTCGGAACTCCCGAGGAGTTGAAACATTTGATCGATGATGCACATGGAATGGGGATTTCAGTTATTATGGATATTATTCATTCACATGCAGTTCGTAATGAAGTGGAAGGTTTGGGTCGATTTGATGGAACGCCCTATCAGTATTTCCATGGTGGTTCGCGACGTGAACATCCGGCTTGGGATTCGCTTTGTTTCGATTATGCAAAACCTTCGGTGCTTCATTATTTACTTTCAAATTGCAAATTCTGGTTGGAAGAATATCATTTTGATGGATTTCGTTTCGATGGAATAACTTCGATGCTGTATCGCAGTCATGGTTTGGGTGAAGATTTTACCGGCTACGAATCGTATTACAATATGAATCAAGATGGTGATGCGATTTGTTATCTGACATTGGCTAATAAACTGATTCATGAAGTAAATCCGAATGCAATTACAGTTGCCGAGGAAGTTAGTGGAATGCCTGGTCTAGCAACAAAAGTTGATGAAGGCGGCATCGGATTTGATTACCGGATGGCGATGGGAATTCCTGATTTCTGGATTAAAATGATTAAAGAAGTTAAAGATGAAGACTGGAAAGTTGGCAAAATATTTTGGGAATTGACTAACCGACGCGCTGACGAAAAGACTATCAGTTACGCCGAAAGTCACGATCAGGCTCTGGTTGGAGACAAAACTATAATATTCCGTTTGATAGATTCTGAAATGTACTGGCATATGAAACGAGGCGACAATACACTGATTGTTGATCGTGGTGTTGCCCTACATAAAATGATACGTTTAATAACCGCTTCGACTATAAATGGAGGTTATTTGAACTTTATGGGAAATGAATTCGGACATCCTGAGTGGATTGACTTTCCACGCGAAGGAAATGGTTGGTCGTATAAATATGCACGTCGTCAATGGGGATTGGTTGATAATGAAAAGTATACGTATCATGCTTTAGGTGAATTTGATCGGGCGATGATTAGTTTGATTAATTCTGTTCCAGAGTTTAATAACGTTCCTATTCAAGAACTCTGGAGTAATGAAGGAGATCAGGTTTTGGCATATCAACGTGGTGATTTGATATTCATTTTTAATTTCAATGGCGTAAAATCATTCACCGATTACGGAGTTCTTGCTGAAAAAGGAAGCTATAAAACCGTTTTGAATACGGATGAATCTTTGTTCGGAGGCTTTAATCTGATTGACGAAAGCATTATACATATTACACTTCCGCAACCGAAAGATTCAAGCGGAAGAGAATGGTTGAAACTATATATTCCTGCCCGTACAGCTTTTGTTTTAAAAAAACAGAATTAGAAATATTTTATTTTAGAAAAATGCCTGACTTTTAAAAGTGTCAGGCATTTATTATTCAATATCCAGATTGTATTTATCAAGTAATCCTGAAATGCCGGACTTGGAAAATCGGGCTTTATTCATACGGTTTGCTTCCGGATCAAGGGAGTAATGATAAGATGTGCGGAAATCAGCTTTTTCAAGATTTGTTCGTTGAAATATAGCACGATGTAAATCGCAATTATCAAAATTAGCTTGTGTCAGATCGGCTTCAGAGAAATCGGTTTCCTGCAAATTGCAGTTTTTGAAACGTATTTTTTTCAATTTGAGTTTATAGAAAACAGATAGTTTTAGCATGCAATTTTCAAAATCGAGAGAAAGTAAAAACGGATTACACTCTTCGAATTCAACTCCAAGCAGTTTGCAACCAACAAAATGAATATCATTTAATGCTGTGTTTTTCATTTTTGCCAAACTGAAATCACATTCTTCGAAAGTGCATTCCCTGAATGTAATATTCAAAAGATTAACCTCGTGAAAATTACAGTTTAAAAATCGACAATTCTCATATTCGTCAATCTTTAGTCTGTCTTCTGTAAAATCTATCCGTTCAAAAAGTTTATCTTCTGTCACCTTGTACTGTATTTATTAAGTTACAAAAATAGTCATTTTGCTTCATAAAAAACATAAAAAAACAGAGAAAAGCATCTGAAGCTCCACTCTGTAAATCTAATCGATCAATTCTTTATTTATTCGAATAACCAAACGCATTTTTGCAAATAGCTGTCATCTGTCAATTGTTTCAACATAAAAGCCGCTACATTTGCTCTGGAAATATCCGCATTTCCTTTTAATTTGGTTTTTTCAATGCCATGCTTAATCTCCGCGGTTATCGGACCATCAGTCAGACTTCCAGGACGAACAATAGTCCACTGCAAATTGCTGTTTGTAATGTGTTGTTCATTTGCATTGTGATCAGCAAGTAGAACACGAAGCAGAATATTTACAATAAAAAACCGGATAGGTTGAGGCATCATAAAACGACTTTCGCCGGCTCCGATACTCGAAAGATAAATAAAGCGATGAATTTTAAGTTCCTGCATGATTGACAAGATGTTCTCAATTCCGGCAACAACTTCAGGTGCGTGATGCCTCAACGAACCTCCACCCAGAGTCGAAAAGCATGCATCTGCACCTTCCATGGCATCTTTCATTTTAAGTGTCTCGTTCAGATTTCCAACAACTATCTTTAATTTAGGATGTTCTAAATTAATAGAACCTGCTCTACGAATGTATGCAATGACTGAATGACCATCAGCCAACGCTTGCTCAGTCAGGATTAAACCTGTTTTTCCATTTGCACCAAAAATTACAATTTTCATAAATATATGAGTCTTTCTTTTAAAATACCTTTTAAGGATAAACGTATTCGATATTAAAAAGTTTCCCATCCGGCACAAAAAAAGAGAGAATATCAATTCTCTCTTTTCAATTCTGAAACAAAATGTTTATTTCCTGTTTTTCATTTCTTCTGCTGTTTTAACACGCAATCCAGTATTTTCTTTTACCATTTCACGACGAAATTCTTCAGGATATCCAGCCCGAATAATGGTAGTTGGAATTTTATATTCGTTTTGAATAAATTTGCCGTTTTTCTCAGCTTTTATATTGCCATCCATGTATTTTACCAAAAGATATTCGCCCAGTTTCTTCCAGGCTGCTGTTGAGTTTTCAGCTTGCGAGCAACTAAAATTGGTTAGAAAAGTACGTGCATCTACTTCTTTCATACCAACTGCCACTTTATCGATGCCCGGAATCAACGCGTTAAAATCGTCTTCCCATTTGGTTTGTACTTTTTTGATATCAACAAACATATAGGAGTATTTGCTGTACGCATAATTTGCCACTCCGTTGTAAATCCAGAATGCAGAAGTAGGAGAATATTCAAGTAAACTCCCGTTATCTTCACGATAACATTCAGGAACAGTGTTAATTCCACAATATATCGGCACATAAAGACCTGTGGCAGCATCGTCAACTCCAAACCAGAGAACTCCGCCAATATAATCGGGCAGCCAGCTGCGCATTTGAGCCACGAAAGTAAAACCGGTTTGTTGAGTTGCCGTTGGGCGTTCGTGAACATATTCCACACTGTCAACCTTGAATGTGAGCGGACTACAGCGAAGTTTGCTTCCGAATGGTCCGGCAGCTAAACCTTTTGTCATGTCCATTTCAGTTCCTTCATATTGGTCACGCATACAATCTTTCAGTTTTTGAGCTGTAAGTTTTGTAGCCGGTTTTATCCATAATGGCATGCGTTCCAATGTTTCACCTTTGATATACGATAAGTATTTGTCAATGCTTGGATCAAATTTCCTGAAGAAAGCCCAAACTCTTGCTTCACAAGCTCGAAGAGCAACATAATCGAGTGGTGCATACGTATCAGAAAAACTGAAATCTTTATTTTTACCTTTAAAATATCCCTTTTCTCTTGCAAATGCAATTACATCCTCGGAGTAAAGACAATTACTTTTATCATCGAATGGGAAAGTGGTTATTCTTGCCTGATTAGCGTGTGCAGAAATACAATCATCAGGAATTCGTTGCGCAACCCAAACTGCACCTTTGTTATGTGTACCTTTTCCGATCATTTCCATAATCCAGACTTCGTTCGGATCAGCAATGGAAAATGATTCTCCTTCGCTGTAATAACCATATTCGGCTACTAAATCGGTCATCACTTTTATGGCTTCTCGCGCATTCTTCGAACGTTGCAATGCGATATACATTAAACTTCCGTAATCCATGATGGCTGTTGTATCCACCAGTTCCTCACGTCCGCCAAAAGTGGTTTCCCCAATGCTTACCTGATGTTCGTTCATGTTTCCAATAACGGAATATGTAGTCTCAACCTGTTTGATTTTCCCAAGATATTTACCTGAATCCCAGTCATGAACATCGAGCAGGATGCCGGGTGTATATATCGCAGCTGGATAGTGAGATAGTGCACCGAAAAGAAAATATGAATCAGCATTATATGAAATTAATGTGGATCCATCAAGTGTGGCAGCTTTTCCAACCAGAAAGTTTGTACAGGAATATACATTTGAAAATGAGGTGAATACAAGAAGTATAAAAAGGAATTTCCGTATCATTATTTTAATGGATTTATTTGTTTCGATTCACAAAGATAATTGATAAATTCAATAAATCAAAGTGCTGATATGTAAAGGTTTTTATTATTTTGTGATAAAAAAACTCAGAGATTAAATTATTCATCTGAACTACTTTTGCCAAATGATTTTGATATCCAGTTTGGAATTACCAATAATCCAAGCAATAAGTATAAATAGTAACTGATTAATCTCCAAACCAAAGTTACAAAAATGATTGCACTACTTGATGCAAAAACATCACTGTAATACTCTTTAAATGCGTATTCAGTTACACCACTTCCTCCCGGAGTCGGACTTACAACCATGTAAACCCATAAAATTAACTGTCGAGCAAAAACTACTAAATGATTGATGTGAATAGGGTTAAATGCCATAAATACAGCGTTAACGACTAAAAATCGAGAGGACCATGTTAGTAATGTCATTCCAAAAGCTTTGAACCAGAATCCGTACGAACGATTTCCAATATCGTGCGAAGCCTGAACTAAATTGTTCGTCAGCAATTCAACTTTATCATACAAACGATTCAATAATGGTAATTTGAAAAGTGTCAGTAAAATGTGCTTAATCCAGTTCGGACGTTTGAAAATTCCGATAAACATAATTGTCGACCAGATTAAACGTGTGACATACAGGCTTGTAAATACGATGGCAAAAGTTGAAACAATGACCGATCTAGAATTAAAGAGTTGGTCGAGTGGAATGAAAAGGAAAACAAACGGACAAACAATCAGGAAAAATAATTCGTCCAGAAACAAATTGACGAACATAATAGTTGTACTTCTTCCCGCATTAATTCCTTCTTTTATCAGAAAAATAACCACAAGACTTGAACCACCAATAATTGCCGGAGTTACAGCTGATGTAAATTCGCTTAAAACGTTGATATGAAAAGCCTGTTTCCATGATAAATCCCTATCAGTCAGCAAACGAAAACGCCACATCATCCCAAAATCCCGCATTAGCATCAATAAAAATGCTAATAGGATAAACAAGACGCTTACATACGTAAAGTTAAATGAGAAAAAAACGGCAGGGTCAAATTCGTCCAGAAAAAGCCAACCAATAACAAATAATCCCAGCAAAACAGGGATTAGTACCTGATATATCTTAAAAGGTCTTGAAGCTTTTTTTGTTTCAATCTGAGTTATTGTCTCCATTTACGTAACATTAATTTTTGGTATCTGTCCAAAACCTCTTCACTAACACTGTCCCATGAACGTGCGATGGTCCGCGATGCATTTTCGCCGGCAATTCTTACCTTTTCAGGATTCATTATCAGTTCACGCAACTTAGCCGCAAAAGACTCAGTAGAATTCGAAGTTAGAAATCCATTGAAATTATCAGTGACAATTTCTGCCGAGGATGCGCCTTCAACTAAAATTGAAGGTGTGTGTAAAGCTCCAGCTTCGCGTACCACGAGTGGTGCATTATCATAAATGGAAGGGAAAAGGAACAAATCTGCAGCGGCATAATATTGTTTAATTTGCTCGCGATCAGTAATTACCCCTTCAAAATGAACTTTGTCATTTAATCCAAGATTTTCAGCGAGTTGCATTAAATCCGCTTTTGCATAACCGGTACCGATAAAAATCATTTTAAAGGAAAGATCTTTGACAAGTGCTAATGATTCAATGATTAAACGTGTGTTTTTTTCCCAAATATGTTGACCAACAAAAAGCAGAAGGGTTTCTTTTTCGGGAATATTCAATTTAATGCGGGCTTGTTTTTTAATCGGTGCAATTGGTTCCTGACTCGCGAAATCATTTCCGTTATCCACCACTTCCACCTTACCTTTAAAACCATATTCGCGAATTGTTTCTTCAACCGAAGCTTGAGGAATCCAGACTTCATCTGCTTTTTCAAAAAAACGAATGATATCTTTAGTCATTTGTCTGGCTATGAATTTATTGCGTACCGAATGCTCAAAATCATCACGATATTTGGAATGGAAGGTTGCAACAAAAGGAATCTTTTGTTTTTTTGCGATGCTTAATGCTAATCGACCTGAACTAAAAGGACAATGAGCATGAACCAAGCCAAAAGAAATTTTATCGATTTTTTCATTGAAATCCTTGTCAACATGCGGTAACCCAATTCGGTACGGTTTTCGCCCTAAAATCGGTATTGATGTGTAACGGAGAACAGGAAAATCATCATTATCAGAATAATTCGGAGATTTGGGAGTGATGACATAAACTGGTTGATTCTTTTTTTGTAACCAATATGCATAATTTTTAGCGGCTAGTGAAACACCATCCATTATTGGAGGAAAACTATCGTTAAAAATGCCAATAGTTTTCAATTCTTCATTTTGTGCAGTTCGCATGTACCTCGCTTTAGTTTTATTGCAAAAAGAAATGATATATTTTAAAGAATGTTTTATTTTCAAATAGGAATGCAAATTACGGAAAGAATTTTCACATTTCCATAACTTTTGACCAAAAAAATTGTTTTACTATTAATAAATAGGATTATTTAACAACGCCAGAGTTTTTAGTGTTACATTTTGATAGTTTTTCAATGTTATTTTAGTGTACTTTTGTAAATATTTCTATCAATTATTATACCTAAAGTCTGAAAATGAATAAAACTATTTTTTCATTTTATTTAAAACACTAAATCTCAGGTAGTATATATTTTAAAATAGCTAATTCAAAAACCGGAATATATGACTTCATTATTTTTATCACTTTTGTTAGGTTCCTCATTTCTAGCTCCGGTAAAACCGACAGAATTGTTTAACGATTCGATTCGCAACAAAAATATAGAGGAAATCACGGTTGTAGCTGATTTTCCAAAAGTTCTTTCTTTTCCAATGGTCACCGTTGACTCTAAACAAATTCAGGCAGCTTCTTTTTTTACACCTGCTGACGTATTACAACGGGAAACCGGAATTTCTATTGCCCGTGATGGAATCTGGTCGACTTCAATTAATATCAGAGGCTTTTCGGAACAGCGAATATTGGAAATGGTGGATGGAGACCGGATTCAGACAGCTACCGAAAATTCAGGACCCATGTCGACAATTGATATGAATGATCTGGAAAAAATTGAGGTTATAATAGGTGCTAGTTCGGTTTTATATGGGACAGGAGCCATGGGTGGTGTGGTGAATTTTGTCACAAAAACGCCAGAATATAGTTTTGTTTTTCAGACCAAAGGAAATATTGGAACTGAGTTTAATACGGTTAATAATTTATGGGCTAATTTTGCCAATATTCAATTTACTACCAATCAATGGTATATTGCTTTGAACGGAAGCTTCCGTACGGCCCAAAACACAATGACGCCGAGTGGAATTTTGCCAAATAGTCAGTTCCACGATGCATCTTATGGTATAAAGGCCGGTATTATGTACTCTCCAAATCAGGAATTTAAGGCAAATTATCAACATTTCGAGGGTTGGGATATTGGAATTCCCGGCGGAAGAACTTTCCCTGCAACGGCAATGGCTCGATATACCGGAATTGCACGAAATCAATTGGTTGGTGAATACATTATTTCCTATTTCAATGAAAATTTGCATCAAATTAATATCAAAGCTTATACACAGAATATCAGTCGTGAAGTGGAACTGAAACCTGCCGATCCAACGATAACTCTGCTCCCAAGCAGCGTGAATAAAACATCCGGGGCAAAATTTACTTCCGATTGGCAATTTGAAGAAAACCATAAATTGATTTTAGGAGCTGAAGGTTGGGTTCGGGATTCTAAGACGATTCGTTTGACAGAAAAGAATTCTGCAGATTCTTTGTTAACGGTTACCGGCGATTTACCCAGTCCGAATGCTAAAATGTATGATGCCGGTGTGTTTGCCCATTATTCATGGAAAATTGTTCCTGATAAATGGACATTGGAAGCAGGTTTAAGGTTTGATTATATTCAAGTTGCAAATGACACAGCTTACAATCCGTTATTCAAATATACTGTAAGGCAAAATGTTCTGACAAATGAAAATAATCTGACCCGCAGCGTTATGTTTGTGGCTTCGAAGCATGAAAATCTCAGTTATGCAGCGCACGTTGATTTGGTTTACAACCTTACAAAATCTCAATCTCTTACTGTTTCGCTTTCTAATTCTTACCGAGCTCCTTCCATCGAAGAACTTTTTAAATATATAAATTTGGGTTCAAATATACATCAAGGAAATCCTGACTTAAAACCGGAACAAGGTAATTTTTCAAACCTGAATTATACAATTGTTGGAAATAATTTCAGCCTGAAAGCTGATGTTTATGCCAATTATCTGACCAATCTGATACAGGAAGTTCATAGTACTTCAACTTCCAATATCTGGATTAACCAAAACATTAGTAAAGCTTTGTTTCTTGGAGCTGAAATGGAAGGAAAATGGCTGATTAATAACAGGTTTACAGTTTTGGCTAATGCGTCATATACTCAAGCACATGATGTTGATGCAAATACTTTTTTACCACAAATTCCGCCTTTGCATGGATTTGCAACTTTTAATTATGACAATAATGATTTTGGTGCATCTTTTTCAACTTTGTGGGCTGCAAGTCAAAACGAAATTGCATCTACAGAAACTGCCACCGCGGGACATATAATTTTTAATCTGGATGCACATTCAAAATACATAAATCTGAATAACACTCATTTGCAACTATTTGCAGGAATTGATAATCTTCTGAATACGGCTTATTTCGATCATCTTTCGTCAACTCGTGGAGTGATTAAACTGGAACCCGGACGAAATATTTACCTGAAAATAAAATTTGGCTGGTAAAAAAGGATTTACAATTTAATTTCTAAATTTAGATAAATTCTTATCTTTGCACAACAATACACTGAAAATTTAATAAACGATCTTTATGCATAAAATATATACTACCGAAATGATCAATGACTTGTGTAAAAGTACATTGATTGAACATTTGGGAATAGAATTTATCGAGGTTTCAGCCGGAAAAGTGATTGCACGAATGCCTGTTGACCACCGCACCATTCAGCCGGCAAAACGATTGCATGGTGGTGCTTCGATGGCTCTGGCGGAATCAGTCGGAAGTGTCGGTTCATATTTGTTAGTTGATAATACAAAATATCAGGTTTTAGGAGTGGAAATCAGTGGAAGTCATGTTGGTACGACAAAAGAAAATTCTGTGATGGCTGTTGCCACGTTAGTTCATCAGGGCAAAAGTTCCCACGTTTGGGAAATCCGAATTCAGGACGAAATAGATGTATTAGTTTCTATTTGTCGACTCACAAACCGGATTATTCCGTTAAAGTAAAGAAACTTAAGCTCTAAATGTGGATACCTGATGGAATTACAGAACAATAAATATCAGCAGCTTACAAAACTTCAGGAAACTTGTCTGAAGCAAAATATACCTTTTGTTTCGTACCGTTTGCCGCTCGAAGTAGGAATTATCACATTAGTTCAGCATCTTTCCTTTCCTGAAAAACTGACATCTTTGAATGATATTGACAAGAGAACAGGATTTGTTGTAGCTCCTTTTCATGAAACGGAACAGAATGCAACTTATTTTCTTAAACCTGATTGTGTTTATATTTCGAATGAAATTGAAGAAATATATTTAAAGGAACTTTCTGAAAACGAACGGTTTCTATCATTCCCAAAACGAACTGATCTCGAAATTAAGACAACTTCTCCGGCTGAATTTATTGGGAATGTGAATCTGGCTAAAAATGCCATGATGAATGATAAATATCATAAAATAGTTTTATCAAAAATACGTTTGGAGAAATTAAATGACAAATTTTTAGCTCCTGATTTCTTTCTGAAATTATGTTCCAAATATCCACATGCATTCGTTTATATGATGCAATTACCGGAAGTCGGTTGTTGGATGGGTGCTACGCCCGAACCTTTGTTGGTAATTGAAGATGAAAAAGTAAAAACTGTTTCATTGGCTGGAACTCAGATTTCCACCGGAGCTGATATTGAAAGTTATCAATGGAGTCCGAAAGAAATTGAGGAACAAGGAATTGTAACCGATTTTGTTGATAATATATTACTTTCGCTCGAAATTAAAAATATCACCAAAACCGGACCTGAAAATTATCAAGCTGCCAATCTGATTCATTTAAAAACAGCTTTTGAGTTTCCAAAATCTGAATTAAATAACCACTTCAGAGAATTTTTGAAAGCATTACATCCGACTCCTTCGGTGGGTGGACTGCCAAAAACTGCAGCACGGAATTTCATTTTAGCGAATGAAAAACACGATCGTGCTTATTATACCGGTTTCCTGGGACCTGTAAATATCAACGAAAAAAGTGCTATTTTTGTAAACTTACGTTGTTTGCAATTGTTTGAAAAGGACTTTGTACTTTATAGTGGAGCTGGAATTACAGCTTCGTCAGTTGCCGAACGCGAATGGGAGGAAACAGATCATAAAATGATGACGATGATGAATGTGATTGCCCCTTAATCCATAAAGGGAAAAAAAATTAAATGATAAATCGAAAATTTTTAAATTATAAATTGAATGAATCATTTCCGCCAAGGAATTAAGAATATACCCGAAATTTGCGCTCAACATGGAGTTCGTCATGTTATCATTGCACCCGGTTCACGAAATGCTCCATTGATTTTTGCATTTACGACTCAGCCGGACATGGAATGTTTGAGTATTACCGACGAACGTTCGGCAGCTTATTTTGCATTGGGAATTGCTTTGCAAAGTGGTGAAGCGGTTGCCTTAGTTTGTACTTCAGGAACAGCGGTTTTGAACTTTGCTCCGGCCATTTCGGAAGCTTATTATCAAAATTTACCATTACTTGTTTTTACAGCCGATCGTCCTTCTGAAATGATTGATCAGGCTGATGGACAAACACTTCGTCAAAAAAATATATATAGTAATTATATAAAAGGAAGTTTTGAGTTGCCTGTTGAAACAGTTCAGGATGCTGACTTACAATATTCAGATCGTCAGGTTTCTCAGGCAATAGATACTGCAGTTTCTTATCCACAGGGTCCGGTACAAATTAATGTGCCGCTTAGAGAACCGATTTATACTGCTTTGCCGGAAAAACATAGCTTTCCAAAGATTTTTAAAACTCTTGAAAGTGTAATTTCTCCGACTAAAGAGAATTTGGAAAAGTTGCAAAGTCAATGGACTACTCTTTCAAAAAAGATGGTGGTTTTTGGTGTTTTTCCAAAAAATGAAGCATTGAATCAGTTGGCAAATTGGCTCGCAAATGAACCGGATGTGATTGTAATTGCTGAAAATCTTGCAAATATCAGTGGAGAGAAAATAATAACTCGTCCGGAGTCATTTTTCTCATCACTCTCACCCGAAAACAAAACTTCATTTAAACCCGATTTGCTCATAACGATCGGACATTCGGTTATATGCAAACAACTAAAATTATTTTTACGCGAATTTCAAGCCGCTGCACACTGGCAACTGGAATCGTCATTACCTTATGTGGATACTTACGAATGTCTGGATCTGATAATTCCAGGCTCTGCAAATGAAATTTTATTGAAAATGCCGTTGAAAAAAACCAACAGTTCTTATTCCGAACTTTTCCAAACTCAAAATGGATTGGTTACGAATCGTCATGATGCTTTTGTTGCAAATGACTTAATCTCGGATATGAGTGCGGTAAAGAAATTGCTGGAAATTGCACCAAAAAATATAAACCTGCATTTGGCAAACAGCACTGCCATTCGCTGGACTCAGCTTTTTCCGACCAGATCCGATTTGACCTATTTCTGTAACCGTGGAACATCCGGAATTGATGGAAGTTTGTCAACCGCTGCTGGTCATGCATTTGCGTCAAAACAACCGACTATTTTTCTGACGGGCGACGTATCTTTTATTTACGATTCGAATGGTTTGTGGAATAATTATATTGGAAACAATTTTAAAATAATCGTTTTGAATAATAATGGAGGAAATATTTTCCGTTTTATTGGAGACAAACAATTGATGGAAAAAAGTCTGGACTTTTTCACCACGCCGCATCATGTGAAAATAAAATCTTTGGTAGAAGCCTATGGATTGGATTATTTGGCTTGCGATAAAACTGAAGAATTAGAAGAAAATATGAAGAATTTCCTCAATGCGAAGAAAGCAACTGTATTGGAGATTTTTACAGATGCCGATTTAAATACGGAGAATTATAAAGGATATTTTAAGAATATAAAAAAATGACCCCTAACCCCTAAAGGGGAATTGGATTACTTTCTTCTCTTGAAAAAATACTTGGTTTGATAAAAACAAAAAATACTAACATCTCTTATTCCCCTTTAGGGGTTTGGGGTCATTTACATTAATCATCATGAGAAACTGGACAACAATTAAAAAATTCGAAGAAATCAAGTTCGAATATTTTGAAGGAATAGCAAAAATTACGATTAACCGTCCGCGCTACCGCAATGCTTTTACGCCGGATACGATTAAGGAAATCATTGAATGTATGGTTTTTTGCCGTGATAGTCAGGATATTGCAACGGTAATTCTGACGGGTGAAGGAGATAAAGCATTTTGCAGTGGTGGTGACATCAATGTGAAACAACTTGGTGGATACATTGGCAAAGATGGCGTTCCTCGTTTGAATGTGCTAGATTTACAAAAGTTAATTCGGAGTTTACCAAAACCCGTTGTGGCTATGGTAAACGGTTTTGCTATTGGTGGCGGACACGTTTTGCAGGTGGTTTGTGATTTATCGATTGCGTCTGAGAATGCGATTTTTGGACAAACCGGACCAAAAGTCGGTAGTTTTGATGCCGGATTTGGGTCTTCTTATTTGGCACGCATTGTGGGTCAGAAAAAGGCTCGTGAAATCTGGTTTTTATGTCGTCAGTATTCAGCAAAAGAAGCATTAGAAATGGGTTTAGTAAATGCAGTTGTACCATACGAACAGTTAGAAGATGAAACCGTGAAATGGTGTAAGGAGATGATGCAACATAGTCCGTTGGCATTGCGCATGATTAAAGCCGGACTCAACGCTGAACTCGACGGACAAGCTGGAATTCAGGAATTAGCGGGAAACGCAACCATGTTATATTATATGACAGAAGAAGCGCACGAGGGAAAAAATGCTTTTCTGGAAAAACGCAAACCAGATTTTTCGAAATTCCCGAAAATGCCTTAAAGACCCCTGAATCAAAGCCCCCTAAATCCCCCGAAGGGGGACTTTAAGACGTGGTTTTTGAACGAAATGAATAATCTTATGCAAAACAATAAACAATCAAATCTGATTACAAGTCCCCCATCGGGGAATTTAGGGAGCTGGAAAAACTGGATTTCTGCTTTCCGCTTACGCACCTTGCCACTGGCATTATCAAATACCATTATTGGCTCAAGTTTGGCTGCTGCTGACGAAAAGTTTCGTTGGTCGGTATTTGGTTTGGCGGCTCTGACAACCGTTTTGTTGCAAATTATGTCGAACATGGCAAATGATTATGGCGATTTTGTAAATGGCAAAGATACTGCCGAGCGCATTGGACCAAAACGGATGGTTCAATCGGGTGAAATTATGCCAAAAACTATGTTGCGAGGAATAATTGTTATCGGAATTTTGTGTGCTGTTTCCGGTTTATCACTTATTTTGATTGGAACACATGGAATGGATATTACCAACTTGCTGATTTTTAGTATGTTGGGAATTGCTGCCATAGCAGCTGCCATAAAGTACACGGTTGGTAAAAATCCGTATGGTTATCGTGGGTTGGGCGATATTTTCGTGTTTATTTTCTTTGGGTTAGTTGGCGTTCTCGGAACGTATTTTCTGCATACACAATCGTTCAGTTGGGATTTACTTTTACCAGCTTCGGCTATTGGGTTTTTAAGTACAGGCGTGCTCAATATGAATAATATGCGTGATTACGAAGCCGATAAAAATGCTGGAAAAATGACGATTGTGGTGGCTATGGGAGTAAAAAAAGCTGCAATTTATCATTTGTTGCTGGTGAGTGGGGCTGGAGTGATGACAATCGCTTATACTTTATTGAATTATCATGCTGCATGGCAATGGTTGTTTTTGCTTTCATTCCCGATTTTATTTTTGAACTTAAAGAAAGTGTTCACTTACAAAGATGCTCTTGAACTTTATCCTGAATTGCCACGATTATCGATGGCAAGTTTGGTATTTGCACTAACTTTTGGAATAGGACTTTTACTATAAACATGGAGTTACGGAGTTCAAAAACTTCTGTCTTTTGTATTTAAAATATGATTAAAACAAGATACACCACCATAAATTTCCTATTCAAATTGCCCGCCGGAACTTCGCGGGGCATTTTGTTGAATAAATCTTCATCGTTTTTGATCTTGGAGAAAGATGGTTTTATGGGTATTGGAGAATGTTCTACTATTCCCGATCTAAGCATTGATCCGCAAGAAACATATAATCAAAAACTGGATGAAGTTTGCCGATTGTTGAATAACGGTGCTGATTCTGAATCCATAGATTTGTCATCTTATCCGTCCATTTCTTTCGGGTTGGAAACGGCTTTGCTGAATTTGGATGCCAAAGGTTCTAAAATTCTTTTTCATTCTGCTTTTACCGAAGGAAAAGTCGGAATTCCTATCAACGGATTGGTGTGGATGGGCGATAAGGATTTTATGCAAAAACAAATCCAAGAAAAAATAGCAGCTGGTTATCATTGCATTAAACTTAAAATTGGGGCAAATGATTTCGATACTGAACTTGAGATTTTGGCTGGAATACGTCAACAATTTTCGGCGGTTGATATTGAAATCAGATTGGATGCAAATGGTGCTTTCAAACCA